>CAZUYG010000028.1:0-12488 GCA_964624265.1 uncultured Candidatus Odyssella sp. | reverse complement strand
GTGCCGCCGCGTTCGACGGCGCGCCGCTCGCGGGTCCGCGCGACGAGATCGGCGTCGTGTTCCAGGAGCCGCGCCTCATGCCTTGGCTCACTGTGGAGGCCAACGTCGCGTTCGGGCTGCGCCGCCTGCCGGCGCCAGAGCGCGCCGCGCGCACCGCCGAAACGCTCGACCACGTGGGCCTTGCGCATTTCGCGAAAGCCCTGCCGCGCGAGCTGTCGGGCGGGATGGCGCAGCGCGCGGCGATCGCGCGGGCGCTCGCGGCGCGGCCGAAGGTGTTGCTGCTCGACGAGCCGTTCAGCGCGCTCGACGCCTTCACTCGGCTCGCGCTGCAGGAGCATCTGCTCGAGCTCTGGTCCTACGACCGGCCGACCTTCGTGCTGGTGACGCACGACATCGACGAGGCGCTGGCGCTCGCCGACCGCATCGTGCTGATGCGCGGGCATCCCGGCCGCATCCATCGCGAATTCGCCGTCGACCTGCCGCGGCCACGCAGCCGCACCTCGCCCCGTTTCCTCGCCTGGAAGGAAGAGGTGCTGCGCGAGCTGCACATCACCGCGGCGGCTGGCCGCACCGCCATTTCCACGCCATTGTTGCGCGCTGCACTATGAACGCGACCACGGAGAAGATCATGAACGCCGCCGAACTCCGCAATCTGCAGGCCCCGCTCAAGGACAAATACAAGTCGGCGCCCGGCGCCGCGCTGATCACGTTGAAGGCGCAGGGCGAGCTCGAAGCGCTCGGCATCGCGTGCAAGGTGGATACCGGCCGCGCGATCGTGGAAGCAGGCTTGCATCCGGCCACAGGCGGGGACGGCTCGCAGGCCTGCTCCGGCGACATGCTGCTGGAGGCACTGGTCGCCTGCGCCGGCGTCACGCTCAAGGCGGTGGCGACGGCGCTCGGCATCGAGATCAAGCGCGGCGTCGTGCGCGCCGAGGGCGATCTCGATTTCCGGGGCACGCTCGGCGTCGACAAGGAGGCGCCGGTCGGCTTCCGCGACATCCGCCTGTTCTTCGATCTCGACACCGACGCCGATGCCGAGCAGCGTGCGACGCTCAAGAAGCTCACCGAGCGCTATTGCGTCATCTACCAGACGCTGAAGCGCCCGCCGGTGGTCGAAACCGAACTGCTCGTCCAGGCGTGACGCTCACCCCGGGCAGGCGCGGCCGAGCGCGATGCTGCGCCGCGTCGGCGCTTCGCAGCTGCCCTTCGGGCGGCCGTTGCCGGACAGGATCTGCGCGGCGCCGCGCATTCCGTGCCTGAATGCGTCGTCGAAGCTGACGCCGCGAACCTGCCACCGGTAGAGCTTGCCCTCGAAGGCGAGGCGCCATTCGGCGATCCAGCCGCGCGCGGCGTCGCTCCAGAGCAGCCGGCCGACGAGCGCCTGATCGCCGCCGGCCGATTTTGCCGCCGCATCGAGCATGGCCGGGTCGGCCGAGACCAGGCGCTGGACCGTCGCATTCGCCGCCGCCAATCCGGCCGCATCCGGAATCGTAACGGGAATGGCAACCTGGCGGGCGGCAGCCGCGAAGGCTTCGCGCTGCTCGCGGCCGCGCTCGCCGTCCCGCGACAGCAGGAATGCGGCCGCGCCGTTGTTGACGGAGACATAGGCAATGAGCCGCGGCCGCGACGCCGTCCACGGCCTGCGGCCGAGCTCCGCCAGTTCGGCATCGATCTTCGCCGGATCGAAGTCGATGGTGAGATCGTGCGGGCGGTCGCGCGTGCCCTGCTCGTCGTTGATCGGCCGATGGGCGAAGCGGTCGCGATAGCTGAATTTGCTCACCAGCGTGCCGGCGCGCTTGGCGAGGGCGGCAACGCGGCGGTCGCCGACGAGCCGCGCATCGCCGGAGACCTTCACGAGGACTTCTTCGAGGCCCGCCGCGAGGCCCAGGCGCCGGTTAGCCTCCCCGGTTCCCGTCACGATGGCGACCGCGCGATAAAGCGGGTCCGCTTCCTGCGCGACGGCCGGAAGCGGCGCGCCGAGGACCGGCGCGAGCGCCGCCGCGATCCCCGCCGCCATCCGCCACGCCCGCGCCGCGATCAATCGCACTTCTGTCTCCGTCGTTGCGCCGCGGGGAAGGCATACCGCGCACATGACGCGCGAATCGCGCGCCGCCTACGAGCACTTCTTACGGCCGGGCAGCGCCGGCCATTGCCTCAGAACAGGCGCTTGCCCTCGAACAGCTTGCATACGGCGGTGAGGCAATCCTCGCCGTGACCGCGCGCCATCATCAAACGCATGAGCTGAAGGCCGGTGCCCGCCATCGGCAGCGGCGCATCCACCGCGCGCGCCACGTCGGCGACGGTGTTGAGATCCTTCACCATGATCGCGAGATCGCCGAGCTTCGGCTCGAGCTGCTTCTTGGCAAAGCGGGGCCCGAAAATCTGCATCGGCAGCGAATCGGCCCAGCCACCCTTGAGCGCTTCCGGAATCTGCGCCGGATCGACGCCGGCCCGCTCGGCGAACGCGAACGCCTCGGCGAGCGTCATGATCGTCGCGCTGACGACGATCTGGTTGACGAGCTTCGTCGTCTGCCCCGCGCCGCTCGGCCCCATCAGCGTGTAGCGCGATGAAAGATGCGCGACGACTCCCTTCACCGCGTCGAAATCGGCCTGTTCGCCGCCGGCCATGATCGCGAGCGTGCCCTTCTCGGCGCCGGGCACGCCGCCCGACACCGGCGAATCGAGCCAGCCCATGCCGTTCCGCTTGCGCAGCTCGGCCGACCATTCGCGCGTAAGATCGGGACGCATCGAGGAGAAGTCGACGAGGCGCTTGCCCGCGCCGTTCGCCTCCGCGATTCCGTCCTTGCCGAACACCACCTCGCGCACAGCGGGTGCCGCGGTGAGGCACATCATTACGATGTCGGCCTGCTCCGCCACGTCGCGCGGCGACTTTGCCGCGATGGCGCCATTCTCGACGAGAGGCTTCACCTTGTCGGCGCTGCGGTTCCACACCGCGACCCGATAGCCGGCGTCGAGCAGCCGGCGCGTCATCGGCGCGCCCATCAGCCCCATGCCGATATAGCCGAGGCGCGGTTTCGTCGTCGTCATCAACCTCTCCCTAACGTCGCAAGAGCTTCCGTGGGGCAAGTCTCCACCCACCTGCGGGCGGCGGCCGCCCTCACTTCCCATTCGCCAAGCGGCGAATGGACCCCTTCTCTCCCGCAAGCGGGAGAGAAAAGGAAGAGCAGACAGCCCTTACTTCACTTCTCGCTCCCGCTTGCGGGAGAGAAGGAGCCCAAAACGCCCTTGCGTTTTGGGAAGTGAGGGAACGGCGCCCGAGCGCTACTCCTCCACGTCCCACACCACGCCGCCGCTATGCGTAACGGCGCCGAGATTGGCGGGGCCGACGAGGGCCGCATATTTCTCGAGCGTGCCGGCGATGCGTTTGCGCGCGGGCGGCTGCCAGGCGGCGCGGCGCTTTGCGAGCTCGTCGGCGGAAAGCTCGACCTCGATGCTGCGCTTCTTCGCGTCGATGCGGATGATGTCGCCGTTCTTGATCAGCGCGAGCGGGCCGCCGCCGGCGGCTTCGGGGCTGGCATAGCCGATGCACATGCCGCGCGTGGCGCCGGAGAAGCGGCCGTCGGTGATGAGCGCCACCTTTTCGCCCATGCCCTGGCCGTAGATGAGCGCCGTGGTGCCGAGCATCTCGCGCATGCCGGGGCCGCCCTTGGGGCCTTCGTAGCGGATGATGATCACGCTGCCTTCGGGATAGCGCCGCGCGCGCACCGCCGCGGTGCAGCTTTCCTCGTCGTCGAACACCAACGCGGGGCCGCGGAATTCGAGCGATTTGAGGCCGGCGACTTTCAGGAGCGCGCCGTCGGGGCAGAGATTTCCCTTCAGCACGACGACGCCGCCATCGGCGGTGATCGGACGCTCCTTCTTCCGCACCACTTCGCCGTCGGGATCGGGGAACGCGGCCAGCGCCTTCTCCATGCGCTCGCCGGAGAGCGTGAGCGTATCGCCGTGGAAGCGGCCGAGCGCCAGCAGCGCCTTCATCACCACCGGCGCGCCGCCGATCGCGTTCACGTCTTTGGCGAGGAAGCGGCCGCCGGGCTGGAGATCGGCGATCAGCGGCGTGCGGTCGAATACCGCCGCCACGTCGTCCATCGTGAAGCGGATGCCGGCCTCGTGCGCGATCGCGGGAATGTGGAGGGCCGCGTTCGTGGAGCCGCCGGTGGCCGCCACGATGGCGGCGGCGTTCTCGAGGCTCTTCCGTGTGACGAGATCGCGCGGCAGCGGCCCGCCGTTCTCCAGCGCCCGCATCACGAGCTGGCCGGTGCGCCAGGCGATCGCCTTGCGCTCGCTGAACACGGCCGGGATCATCGCCGAGCCGAGCACCGCGAGGCCGAGCGTTTCCGACACCATGCCCATCGTGTTGGCCGTGAATTGGCCGGCGCAGGCGCCGACCGTGGGCATGCAGTGCCGCTCCAGTTCGGCGAGATCGGCTTCGTTCATGGCGCCGGCCTGCACCTTGCCGACGCCCTCGTAGGCGCTGAGCTCGGTCGCTTCCTGCCCGCGCCAATGGCCCGGCAGATGCGCGCCGCCATAGAGGAAGGCGCCGGGCACGTTCACGCGCACGATGCCCATCATCATGCCGGGCAAGGTCTTGTCGCAGCCGCCCATGCCGACGATGCCGTCATAGACATGCGCGCGCACCACGGCTTCCACCGAATCGGCGATGATCTAGCGCGAGATCAGCGAGAATTTCATGCCCTGGTGGTTCATCGAGACGCCGTCGGAGACGCCGATGGTCGTGAACTCGCGCGGCGTGCCGCCCGCCTCGGAGATGCCCTCTCGGATGAACTCGGCCTGGGCGCGCAGGCCCATGTTGCACGGCGTCATCTCGCCTTCGGTGGTGGCGACGCCGATCATCGGCCGCGCGAGCGCCTCGTCGCCCAGGCCGGTCGCGCGCAGGAACGCGCGGTGCGGCGTGCGGTCGAGACCTTCGACCGTGATGCGCGAACGCAGCTTCGGCCGGTTGCGGCGCGGCGCGTCGCGGCGAGAATCGTCCGGCGCCATTGCTTGCTTCTCCCCTGCAATTCCGTGCGGGGTATAGCCGCGATGCGGGCATCGCGCAAAGCGGCGCTCGCCGCACGCACGCAAAGAAAAAGGGCCGGTCTTGCGACCGGCCCCGCTTTCGAACGTGATGCCGCTTATTACGGGCGGCGCAGGACGAGCGCGCCGACACCGGCGGCGAGGTTGAGGCCGGTGTTGCCCTCGACGCTCACCGGCTGGAGCGAAACCGTGCGGTTGCTGCCGCCCACGAGCACGTTGGCGGCGCCGCCGATGCCCGGCGTCACGGCCGCGGACACGCCGGCATAATTGCCGGCGAGCGTGCCCGGCGGCAGCGTGGAGGTTCCGGCGAGCACCGCCCACATCATCGTGGCCGCGTTGGTGTAGCCGATGTCCACGCCCCAGCGGTCGATCTGGCCGACATAGCGTTCGGCCACGCCGTTGGCGCCGTAGTAGATGCAGTGCACCTGGCGGGTGGAGCCGAACACGAAGCTCACGCCGGGAGCCACGCTGCACGACAGCGTGCCGGCCGCGACGCGGGCACCCTGCGCGTTGGCAGGGAGGGCCGAAACCGCGAGGGCGGCCGCGGCGGCGCCGGCGGCGAGAAGAGTGCGAAGTTGTTTCATTGACCGAGACCTCAGAGTTTTTTGGGTTGCTGCGAAAGAAAGAGCCGAATGCGCCCGCTCCCGCGTGATCGGCCCCGTGGCGGGCGCGCGAAAGATAGACGGGCCAGCGGCGGCAGAACCGGGGCTGAAAAGCGGCAAACATGTGGGCGGGCGGCGCGCCCCGCCGCGAATTTCCCGCAAGACCGATGGGCAAGGCGGCGTGCGAGGCAAGGTTCAGCCCGTGTTTTGACGTCGTTCGAGTTATAGGTAATATTACTTAACCGGATGTTCGGGCGCCGTTCCAAGCATTGGGACGTCGACACCGGGGACGCGACCCGATTGCTTCCGGCGGAGGCCCCATGATCGACGCATTGATTGGCGGCGCGCTGCTCGCCTTCGCCCTCGTTAGCCTGGCGGTGCTGAAGCGGCAGGCCGATCGCAACCCCGACGCCGGCTGGGTACGCCGGGGGTCGGTTCAAACCGTCATCGCGGTGGGAATTGTCGGCGCGATCGCTCTCGGGTTGGCCATGGTCGTTTCGACCATGAAGGACGGATGGACGGCGCCGTCCGCCGGATTCGCGATTTCGCTCGCCGGATTCGCCGTGGCGGTCTTCCACGGCAAGGCAAGAGGCGGCCGCGGCTAGGGCGCCCGGTCAGCGCATGTGAGAGGGCAGCCAGATCGAGATGATCGGCAACGCCGCGAGCACCGCGATGCGCAGGATGTCCATCACGAAAAACGGCATCACGCCGCGGAAGATCGTGCCGGTGGGCACTTCGGGCAGGACGCTGCGCAGCACGAACACGTTGAGGCCGACCGGCGGCGTGAGCAGGCTGATCTCGACGACCACGACGATGAGGATGCCGAGCCACACCTGGACGAGCTCCGGCGTGGTTCCGAGCGCCTGATCGAAGCCAAGCGACATCACCAGCGGGAAGAACACCGGCACCGTCAGCAGCACCATCGACAGGCTCTCCAGCACGCAGCCGAGGAGAATGTAGATGCAGATGATGGCGACGATGACGCCCCAGCGGTTGACCCCGAGCTCGCGCACGAAGGAGAGCAGCGACTCGGCGAAGCCCGCCTGGTTGATGAGATCCGAGAACAGCGTCGCCCCGATCAGCACCATGAACAGCATCGCGGTGGTGACGGCGCTTTCGAGCAGGATGTCGAAGAGCTTCTTCCACGACAGCTCGCGCCGGTAGAGGGCGAACAGGAAGGCGCCCGAGGCGCCGATGCCGGCGGCCTCCGTCGGCGTGAAGATGCCGCCGTAAATGCCGACCATCACCAGCGCGAACAGCGCGACCACGCCCCACACGTCGGCGAGCGTGCGCAGGCGCTGGGCCCAGGGCTGCCGCTGCCCCGGCGGACCCGCCGTGGGATCGGTCCGCACGACCCACTGCACGGCGGCGAGATAGAAGAGGATTCCGACGATGCCGGGCAATATTCCGGCAGCGAACAGCTTGCCGATGTTCGTCTGCGTCATGATCCCGTAGATGACCATGATCGTCGACGGGGGGATCAGAATGCCGAGCGTGCCGCCGGCCGCGATGGACCCGGTCGCGAGCCGGTCGGAATAGCCGAAACCGCGCATCGACGGCATCGCGACCTTGGCCATCGTCGCCGCCGTCGCCATCGACGAGCCGCACACCGAAGCGAAACCGCCGCACGCCACGACCGTGGCCATGGCGAGGCCGCCGCGGCGATGGCCGAGAAAGCCGTTTGCCGCGCGATAGAGATCCTCCGAGAGGCGCGCGCTGGTGACGAAATTGCCCATCAGGATGAACAGCGGCAGCACCGACAGCTCGTAATTGATGCCGGTGACGAACGAGATCTGCGCGAGCTGGGAGAACGCGGCGTCGAGCGACCGGATCTGCCAGAACCCGACGAAACCGACGATGCCCATCGCGAACGCGATCGGAACGCGCGCGAAACAGAGCGCCAGCAGGCAGACGAAGGCGACCAGGGACAGTGTCATGACGCGCTATCGGCCGGATTGCGCGTGCCCTTGAGATAGCACCACGCGTTGACGAGGCAGGCCAGCACCGCGACCGCCGCCATGATGGCGAAAACGAGCGCGAACGGCGCATGGGGTATCTTGAGCGTCATCGTGACTTCGTTGTTCGCGGCGAGCGATCCGTATTGAAGGAAGAGCCGCCAGCTCATGACCGCGAGCGCGGCGGCGCTGACGAGGTTCACCGCGAAACGCTGCCAGCGCGCGAAGCCCTTCGACAAGACGTGATCGAGAATGTCGATCGTCACGTGGCCCTCGCGCGCGCAGAGCAGCGGCAAGGCGGTGAAGATCAGGACACCCATCAGGAATTCGGTGACTTCGTAGCCGCCGAACACGGGCTGGCGCAGGAGGTAGCGCCCCCAGACGTCGGCGAAGGTGAGCACCATCATCGCGAACAATGTGATCGCGGTGATCACGCCCAGGCTGCGCGACGCCAAGCGTTCGACCAGAACGTCCGGCGCACGCGGGCCGCCATCCACGGCGCCGCTCACGGGCAAACGCCTCGCACGGCGTCATAGCGCCGTGGTGGAACTAGCGAACGCATTGGAATCCCTCCCCTTTCCGGCTCGCGTCGAACCGGGAGGCGCAACCTAGGAGGAACTACCTAGTGTGGTCAATGCGGCCGATTTCGCGGATCGCTAGCGCATGTGCGACGGCAGCCAGATCGACACGACCGGCAGCGCGACGAGGATGCTGATGCGGAGCAGATCGAAGACGTAGAACGGGATCACGCCGCGGAAGATCGTGCCGGTCGAAACGTCGGGGAGCACGCTGCGCAGGACGAACACGTTCAGGCCGACCGGCGGCGTCAGCAGGCTGATCTCCACCATGACGACGACGAGGATTCCGAACCACACGGCGACCATCTTCGGGTCGACGCCGAGCGCCTGATCGAAGCCGAGGCTGCCGATGAGGGGGAAGAAGACCGGCACCGTGAGCAGGATCATCGACAGGCTCTCGAGCACGCAGCCGAGCAGCAGGTAGATGAGCATGATCGCGATCAGCACGCCCCAGCGGTTGAGATCGAGCCCGCTCACGAAGGCCACGAGCCCCTCGGCGAAGCCGGCGAAATTCACGAGATCGGAGAAGAACGTGGCGCCGATCAGGACCATGAACAGCATGGCCGTGGTGCCCGCACTCTCGATCAGCACGCGATAGAACGTCTTCAGGGTGAGCTGGCGCCGGTAGAGCGCGAACAGGAACGCGCCCGAAGCGCCGATCCCCGCCGCCTCGGTGGGCGTGAAAATGCCGCCATAGATGCCGACCATCACCAGCAGGAACAGCACGACCACGCCCCACACGCCCGCGAGCATGCGCAGCCGGACCGGCCACGGCATGCGTTCGCCCGGCGGGCCCATTTCGGGATGCCGGCGCACGACCCACTGCACCGCCAGCGTATACAGCATCACCGCGATCACGCCGGGCACGATGCCGGCAACGAACAGATGACCGATGTTGGTCTGCGTCATGATCCCGTAGATGACCATGAGCACCGATGGCGGGATGAGAATGCCGAGCGTGCCGCCGGCGGCGATCGACCCGGCCGCGAGCGAATCCGCGTAGCCGAAGCGGCGCATCGACGGCATGGCGACCTTCGCCATCGTCGCCGCCGTGGCGAGCGAGGAGCCGCAGACCGACGCGAACCCGCCGCACGCGACCACCGTGGCCATGGCGAGACCGCCGCGCCGGTGGCCGAGGAACGCGTTGGCCGCGTTGTAGAGATCCTCCGAAAGGCGCGCGCTGGTGATGAAATTGCCCATCAGCACGAACAGCGGCAGCACCGAAAGCTCGTAGTTGATGCCGGTGGCGAACGTGATCTGCGCGAGCTGCGAAAACGCCGCTTCGATGCCCCGCATCGACGCGAAACCGACGAAGCCCACGAGGCCCATCGCGAAGGCAATGGGCACGCGCAGGAAGCACAGCCCGAGCAGAACGGCGAAGGCGACGATGGAGATGGTCATTGGCGCGCGCCGTCGGCCGCCGCGCCGTCTGCGGGAACGTCGCGCCGATTCCGGACATAGCCCCAGGTGACGACGAAACAGGCAATCGCCGCGAACGCCGCCATGATCGCGAAAATGAACGCGAACGGCGCATGCGGAATCTTGAGCGTCATCGTGACTTCGTGATTGGCCGAAAGCTGGCGCGAAAGCAGGAAGACCTGCCACGACATGACCGCCAGCACGCCGCCGCTGATGAAATTCACCACCGCGCGCTGCCAGCGCTGCAGGCGCCGCGGCAGGACGTGATCGAGGAGATCGATCGTCACGTGGCCTTCCTGCGCGCACAGCATCGGCAGCGCGGTGAAGATCAGCACGCCCATCATGAATTCGGTGACCTCGTAGCCGCCAAACACCGGCTGGCGGAGCAAGTAGCGGCCCCAGACGTCGGCGAAGGTCAGCAGCATCATCGCGAACAGCGTGATGGCGGCCACGGTTCCGAGCGTGTAGCCCGCGAGGCGCGTCATGCGGTCGCCGGCGATCGCCGGCGGTTCGGATGAAATGTCGTTCATGCCGGTCTTCCGCGCCCGCGCGCGCCGGCCCCGTCTCGCGTCCCCATGTCGAGAATGTTCTCCCTCGCGCCCGGGCTCGTGCCGAGTTCGCAGCCCCTCATCCTGCGGAAGCTACCGATAATTCGCGGCGATGGCATACGTACAAATACGATATCGCCAAAGCGCAAAGAAAAACGGCGCCCGCTTGCGCGGGCGCCGCTTGTCAGGCTGCCGATCGATGCAGCTTTACTTGCCGGCTTTGATCTTCACCAGCTCGGCGCGGTAATCGGCGATGACCTGCTTGCCCGGGACCCCGAGCTTGTCGAGCTTCGCGGCATACTCGCCTTCGATCTTGGCCGTGAGCTTCGAGAGCTCGGCCGTGAACTCGGGCGACGCTTCGCTGTAGGTGTTCTTGTTTTCTTTGGCCACGGCGAGGCCGTCGGCGTCGGCCTTGTCCCAGCCGGCGCCGGCGAGCCGCGCGAACATCTCGCCGCCGTTCTTCATGATCGCGTCTTTCGCGGCCTTGTCGAGCTTCTCGAACTTGTCCTTGTTGATCGCGAACCAGAACGAGGACGAATAGAGCCCGCCCTTCACGTAAGTGGTGTGCGTGACGATCTTCGCGATGTTGAAGCTCTTCACCGATTCCATCGGGAAGAAGATGCCGTCCGCGATGCCCTGCGAAAGGATTTCGTAGGATTTCGGCGCGGGCTGCGTGATCACGACGCCGCCGAAATGCTCGACGATGAGCTTCGGCACGTCGCCGCCGACGCGGATCTTCTGACCCTTGAGATCCTCGGGCTTCATGATCGGCTTTTTCGTGTGATGCATGAGGCCGGGGCCGTGCGTCATCAGGCCCACGAGCACCACGTCCTTGAAGGTTCCGAGCTTCGCGTAATACTTCTGATGCGTGCGCCACAGCGCGACGCCGTTGTGCACGGCGGTTTCGCCGAGCTGCGGAAGCTCCGCGATCAGGTAGGGAAAGAACCGCTCCGGCTGGTAGCCGAGCGTGGCGTAGGCCGCGTCGACCTGGCCCTTCACCACCGCGTCGTAATGCTGGTTCGGCGCGCCGATCGGCTTCGGCAGCGTGCGGAACTTCACCTTGCCGCCGCTCTCCTTCTCGACTTTCGCGAACCACGGATTGAAGATGTAGGTGCTGATCGGATGATTGAGCGGAACCCACGTCGAAAAGGTGAGTTCCGTCTGCGCCTGGGCGCCACCTGCGAGCCCAAAGGCAAAAGCGGCCACGCCGGCCGAAACGAGTACGCGCTTCATTTGCTAGCCTCCCTGAGCGGCCGCCGTTAAGGTTTGGCGCACCGCGATGGCCGAACCTTAAATGACTCGCACGCGGCCTTCAACGCTCCGTTCGGAGGCCGCGCGTAGGGAGATACCGCGATGGACGGAACGCGCGACGCGATCCATGCACGGGTGGACCGCGACCTCGATGCCCATCTTTTGCCCAGCAACTGGAGCGAGCCGGAAAAGCTGGCACTCGCGGCTCGTATTCTGGCCGCGGACGGGCATTGCTCGGGCCTGGCAGGCCAGCTCACGCAGCGGCTGCCCGACGGGACGTTCCGCACCTTGCCGATCGGCATCGGCTTCGACGAAGTGAGGCCGCGGGACCTGCTCCGCGTCGATCGCGAACTCAAGGTCGTGGAGGGAAAAGGAATTCCCAATCCGGCGGTCCGCTTTCACATCTGGGTTTACGACAAGCGGCCCGATGCGATGGCGATCGTGCATACGCACCCGCCAAAAGCCTCGGCCTTGTCGATGATCGGCCGGCCGCTGATCGCTTCGCACATGGACACGGCCATGCTCTACGACGACGTGGCGTTTCTTCCGGAATGGCCGGGCGTGCCGGTGGCCGACGAGGAAGGTCGAATCATTTCGGCGGCGATGGGAAGCAAGCGCTCGATCCTGCTCGCCCATCACGGCCTACTCACGACCGGCGCCGATATCGCCGAAGCGACCTATCTGGCGATCGCGATGGAACTGGCCGCGAAGCTGCAGCTCGACGCCGAGGCGGCCGGCACCGTGAAACCGATTCGGCCCGAATTCGGCAAGCAGGCGCACGCATTCATGCGCAAGCCCGCCATCATGAACGCCACTTTCGCTTGGCGTGCACGGCAGGTGCTGCGCGCCGATCCGCACGCGCTCGCGGCCTGAACGATGCCGGCGCGAGGGCCGGCGGCGGCTGACGTCGCGCCGGAGCCGCGGTGCCGCCGGCGGCGTTATTTTGCATATTTGTGCAAATTTTGTCTGACCTGCGCGCTGCGCTGCGGGACCACTATGACCCCGCCATGCCCGAGCGCGATGCGTTCTCCACGGCGATGGCCCTCATCGCGGGCGCCGATCCGGCGCTCTGGGGAATCG
>CAZUYG010000027.1:0-12564 GCA_964624265.1 uncultured Candidatus Odyssella sp. | reverse complement strand
GCCCGATCAAGCGTCTGACGCCGTACGGCCCAGTCACGCGGCGTCCGACCGGAGCTGTCGCGAGCGTTCGAATCCGCGGACATGACTCGGCTGCGCCGTCGCAGAGCGTGCTATCCTCTCGGGCGCAACAGGGCAGAGGGGCCGATCATGGCAAAAGAGGTCGTCGAAATTCCCGTTTTTTCCGAGGCGATGCGGAAACTGAACGTGCCGCTGTCGCCGGTCGTGCGCGCGAACGGCTTTCTGTTCGTTTCGGGCCTGCCGCCGTTTGACCCGAAAACCGGCAAGCTCGTGCCGGGCGATATCGAGACACAGACGGAAGCGTCGATCCGCGCGGTGCAGCACGCCCTCGAAAGTGCGGGCTCGTCGCTCGACAAAGTCGTGAAGGCCACGATCTACGCCAGCAATGCCGGCTATTTCGCCGCGATCAACCGCGTCTACGCCAGGTATTTTGCGCAACAGCCGCCGACGCGCACTTTCGTCGCCGTGGGTTCTTGGCCAATGGAGTTCGACATCGAGATCGAGTGCATTGCGGTGGCGTGAAGTGGCGCCGCGCGTATTTTGGGGCGCGGACGCAGCCATTTCGTGCTTGTCATGACGGCGCTCTTTTGGTGAAATATCACTGCTGGGGTGTTCCCTGGCATTTCGCGAATACTGGCGTTCGAAACGGTCTCGCAAAAAAGGGGTGGGGCGGGCGCCATTTTTCGAATCTCGTGCGTTGTTTGATCATGACGCCGAGGCCGACGTGGCGGCGCTGCCATACGCCAGGCAGCGCCGTTTTTTGCGTGCCCGCAGCGCGGCCCGGCGGATTGGAAGCCTTGGGCGCCCAACTGCGTACCGACGGGCGCAAGACCAGGACGTGCCCAGAGAGTGGGAAGAAATGAGTTGGAAGAAGAGCGACACCGGCGATGGCGGCGCCCCGCCGACCGACGTTCCCGGCGACCAGCCGCGGCGAGCGTCCTCCGGCGATTCGGACGATGCGCAGATGCGCGAACACATGGAGGAAACGGATCGCCGGGCCGCGGATGCCGAGCGGCTCGCCAATCAGCAGCGCGCCCTGGTCGCCTCGCTGGAGCGCGGCGGCAACGACGCCGCCGAAGCCCGGCGCCTGCTGCGCATTCTCGAGGAGCGACTTGCGCTCGAAGAAGCGGAACGAGACCGCATGCGGCGCGAACTCGCCGCGCTCCGGCGGCGCGAAGTGTAAACGTGTAATCGGACTCGGCCAGTCGGGCCGCGGCGGCGCGCTGCGCTCATGGTCCGCAGCAAAGCGAGAGGCCTGGTGCCGCAGGACGGGATCGAACCGCCGACCCCCTGATTACAAATCAGGTGCTCTACCGACTGAGCTACTGCGGCGCTGGGCGGCCGCCACCTTTGAGCGGGTCGCGCTAGCCACGTGCAGGCGATAAATAGGCTGCCTTTGCGGGTGGGTTCAAGCACGCGGGGCAGGGCGTGGGAGCGGACGGGGCGTGCGCCTCGTACTCTCCGGTCGCCACGTGGCACAGGCGGTGTACTGATGGGCAATCGGTGGAAGCTGGCGGGCGCGCTCCTGGCGGCGCTCGGTGCGAACGCGCCAGATTCGGCGGCGCAGGAGTTGCGGCGGGCTCCCGGCACCGCCTTTCGCGATTGCGCTGTTTGCCCGGAGATGGTGATCGTCCCGGCCGGCCGGTTCGCAATGGGGCAATCGCACGGCGATTCCAGCGCCGAGGCGTGGGAACGGCCAGCGCGGCCGGTCGCGATTGGCGCTTTCGCTCTCGGAAAATACGAAGTCACGTTTGAAGAATGGGACGCGTGCGTCGCCGAGGGCGGCTGCTCTGAACGCCTCGACGATAAGGGCTGGGGACGCGGCCGGCGTCCGGCAATCGGTCCATCCTGGAACGATGCGAAAGGGTTCGCCGCTTGGCTCTCGAGGAAGACGCGCAAGGCCTATCGCCTGCCAAGCGAGGCCGAGTGGGAATACGCCGCGCGTGCCGGTGCCGCGACCCGCTTCCCTTGGGGCGAAGAAGCCGGGCGCGGGCACGCCAACTGCCACGATTGCATCACGCCGCGGATCGAGCGCACGGCGCCGGTTGGGAGCTATTCCGCCAATGCGTTCGGCCTGCATGACATGATCGGAAACACTTGGGAGTGGACCGAGGATTGCTGGCACGACTCGCATGCGGGCGCTCCGGGCGATGGCCGACCCCGGCTCGACGGGCAGTGCCTTGGGCGCGTCGTGCGCGGGGGTTCCTGGGTCGAGCAGGCGCGTTCGATTCGCGTGTCGGCGCGAACGTTGCTGCCCGCCGGTTTCCGGGGCGGACCCGGCTATATCGGTTTCCGCGTCGCTCGAGCCGACGAATAGGTTCTCAAGACTTGCTATTCGGTGAGTCGACGAGCTTAGGTGCTGGTCAAAATAATCTACAATTCATATAGTTATGACGTATTTCTAAGAGTAAAAATTATTCACGTTGATATCCCGGCTTTGTCGACTCCAGGAACGCCATGATCGCGGCACTGACGTCGCGGCCTGTCGTGCGATCGATCGCCGGCACCTGAAACGGAACCCAGTGAAAGCGCTCATAGAATAGCCGGCCGGCATGCGGCGGGCGCGCATAGTCGTGGCGCGGAAGGGGGCGGAAGCTCTCGCGGAGCGATCCGCGCCCGGTTCCAACGTTGCGCAGATTGAACGCTTCTGAGCGATAGAGAGCGAGCACCTTCGCCTTCCACCGCGCCTCGGACTCGTCCTCGGGGCGAATCGCGATCTCGCCGCCTTGTGCCGCAAAGAATTCGTTGGCGCGCCGGACGCCGCCGGCATTGCTGTATTCCGCGAATTCCCAGACGGCGATATCCGGCCGCTCGCGCGCGAGAGCGAAAGCGAGCGCGTTCGCAGCGTCATGATCCGGATGGGCCCCTTCGTAGGCCGGGGCCCAGAGCGCGTCAATCGCGTGTGCGTCGGCGGCTTCGCGGATGCGCGAGAAGGCGGCGGGCAGGGTGTAGCGAAGGCGGCGTGCCGCGAGGCCGTCGTCAGGCATGCGCGTTATGCCAAGCTCGCGCGCCGCCGCCGCCGCCTCGCGCCGGCGCGTCTCGATCCTCGCGCCGTATGTCCCGCGCGCCCACGGCCACAGGGCCTCGCGCGGCGGGCAGCCATGCGTCAGGTCGAGGCCGAATATCTCGGCACCCGTGGCTCGCGCGCGGCGGATCGCGAGCGCGGCGCCGACCGCTTCGTCGTCCGGGTGCGGAATGAGGATCAGGATGCGTCGACCGAACATCTCAGCCCCGCCGCCGCGGTCCAGACGGGCAGCAGCTTGTCGGCCACGACAGCGCGCCAATCCGTGAACAGGCGCTCCATCTCGGCGCGCGCGGCGCGGCCCATCGCGGCGCGACGCGCGGGGTCGTGCAGCAATGACGCGATCGCTTCAGCCCAAGCGGCGCTGCCGCCATCAATGACGATGCCGGTTTGCGCGTCAATGACGCGTTCCCGCGCCGCGCCGCGCGCGCCGACGAGGGCGGGCTGGCCTGCGGCCATGCCTTCGGTCACGGCATTGCCGTATGTCTCGATTTCGGAGGGGTGCGCGAGCAGGTCGGCGCTGGCGTAGAGTCGCGCCATGTCGTCGCCGGCAACGATGCCGGGGCAGCGCGCGGCCGGGCCGAGCAGCGCCTCGATCCGCGCGCGGTCCTCGCCCTCGCCGGCGCAGACGAGGACCAGCGCCTTGCCGCGCCCCGCGAGCAGCCTGATTGCCTCGGCCAGCATCATGACGTTCTTTCCGACATTGACGCGTCCGACGCAGAGGACGACCGGAGTCTCGGGCGGAATCGCAAACCGCTCCGCCAGCCAGGCGCGGTCGCGCCATTTCGGGTGGAAGCGGTCGAGCTCGAGGCCGCGCGGCAGGGGCAGCACGCGCTCGGCGGGCAACGCTCGCCGCGCACGCCGTATATCCTCGTCGCGCGGGCCGAACACGAAGCGGCACTTCGCCTGATGCCGCGCGAGCCGCCGCAGCTTGCCGCGTTCGGCGCGCGCGTCGACATGCAGCCGGTCGATCAGCAGGCGGGCCAGCCAGCCGGTGCCGAGGTGCCGGCGCACGATCTCGGCGGTGTACAGCCGCGTGTAGCCGGGGGTGTCGGTGTGCACCGAGTTCACCAGCGGCAGGCGGCGCCGGCGCGCGACACGCTCGGCCGTGCGCGCGTAGGCGAAATAGGCATCGGTCGTGTGTAGGACATCGTGGGCCGCGAGCGCGCGGGCGAGGCGCGGATGATACGGTGCGAGATCGGTATGATCCGGAACCTGTGCCAGGAAGGGCAGGCGCTGGGTGCCGAAAACCGGCCGGAGCAGCCGGTAACGCACGTTCGGCGCGATCACATGCTCGCCGTCCGCGGCGGCAGCGAAAAACACCGTGAGATCAAGTCCCGCAAGACCGGCGGCGCCGCGCGCCGCGCGTTCCCAGAATTTCACGTGCCCGCCCGCGGCCTGGGACCAGATCAGGTCCACGAGCACCGCCACGCGCAGCGGGCGCGAAACGCCCGCCGGATCGGATGCAGTCGGGTGCCGATGCGTGTCCAGGCCGAGTCTCCCGGCGAAAACGGCCTCTTAGCCCAAGGCCCCCGGCCGCTCAATGCGGCGCACGGCTGGGGTCTCGGCCAAGCTCAAGGAAAATCTCGATTTCCGCGGCCGATTCGGTCATAAACGGAAAATCGACGTTCTGCGTAATGCTCTTGAAGAGCGTCCGGCATATTCCTCTTGTGGCGATTTCCGACTGCAACCAGCCATGGCGTCAGACGACGACGAGGTCGACGATTACCGCAATACGCTGCCGGAGAACTCGATTCTCGAGGACTACCGGATCAAGCGGGTGCTCGGCGCCGGCGGCTTCGGGCTGACCTATCTCGCGCGCGATCTGCGCGAGGATCCCGAATCGCCCGGCCGTAACGTCGCGATCAAGGAATACCTGCCGTTCGAGATCGCGACGCGGATGCCCGACGGAGTCCAGGTCGGCATCCTGTCCGAGGCCGATCGCGACGACTTCATGTTCGGGCTCGAAAAATTCGAGCGCGAAGCGCGGACCCTGGCGCGATTCAAGCATCCGAACATCGTCGAGGTGCGGCGCTTCTTCCGCGCCAACGGGACCGCCTACATCGTGATGAAATACGAGCGCGGCGTCGATTTCGAGAGCGTGATCGAATCGCCCGACATGATGTTCGAGGAGGATCTGCGCTCGATCCTGAAGCCGCTGCTCGAAGGGCTCGGCGCCGTGCACAGCCAGGGCTTCCTTCACCGCGACATCAAGCCGTCCAACATCTACATCCGGAAGGACGACCTCACGCCGGTGCTGCTCGATTTCGGCGCGGCGCGTGCAGCGCTCAAGACGAAGAGCCAGAAGATGACGGCGCTGGTGACGCCCGGCTACGCGCCGTTCGAGCAATATTCGTCGGACGGCAACAACGGGCCGTGGTCCGATCTCTACGGGCTGGGCGCCGTACTCTATGCCGCCGTCACCAAGGACCGACCGCGCGAGGCCACCGAGCGCATGGCGGCCTTGGTGAAAGGCAAGCGCGATCCGCAGATTCCGGCCGCCGAGCGTGGCAAGGGCAACTTTTCGGAAGAGCTGCTCGTCGCCATCGACTGGGCGCTCAAGGTGCCCGAGCAGGACCGCCCGCAGACAGTCGAGGAATTCAAGGACGCGCTTGGATTTTGAGCGTCCCGTCATGCTGAGGGAAGCGAAGCATCTTCCGGCCGCATCGCGAATCGTCTCGAAAATGAAGGGCCGCGCATGCACCGCGTTCTCCTTTTCCTCGCGCTCCTGATCGCCATGCCCGCGCAAGCGCAAACACTCCGCATTGGCCACGACGCCGCGTTCGAGCCATTCGCGATGGTCGAGAACGGGCGCGCCACCGGCCTCATCCTCGAAATCGTGGCGGAGGCGATGAAGCGCATGAAGCGCGAATTCGCGTTCGCGGTGCTGACGCTCGACGAAGCGGATTCGGCGCTCACCGACGGCAAGGTCGATGCGCTCGCGTTCAAGGGCGACACGCCGGAGCGCCGCACGCGAATGGATTTCTCGGCGCCGATCCTCGTCAGCGGCGGCGCATTGTTCGCGCGCGCAGGATCGCCGGCCTCGAAAAGCCTTAGGGACTTCGCCGGCAAGACCATCGTGACGCCGCGCCGCGGGCCGCTCTTTGCGCAGATCGCCAAGGCCGCGCCCGACGTGAAGCTCGCCGAATCGACGAGCTATGCCGAGAGCTTCGAGATGGTCATCGCCGGCAAGGCCGATGCCGCTGCGCTCAATCTTCAGGCCGGGCTGCGTATGGCGCGCAAGAGCTATCCCGGCGCCTTCGCGCTGCCGGCCGAGCCCTATGTCGCCGTGCCGCTGTCTTTCGCGGTGGCCAAGGGCAAGAACGCCGCGCTGCTGAAGGACTTCGATTCGACGCTCGCCGCGATGAAATCGGACGGGTCGTTCAAGGCGATCGAGGAGAAGTGGCTCGGGCGTTAGCGCCCGAGCTGCTTCATCGCCGGCTCGGGATAGCGCGTGCCCGAGGTGACGCCGACCGGGAACGCGCGCTCCAGATCGGCCATCTCGGCGGCGGAGAGCGCGATGTCGAGCGCGGCGACGTTTTCCTCGAGCCATTTGCGCCGCTTGGTGCCCGGGATCGGCAGGATCTCGTTGCCCTTGTGCAGCACCCAGGCCAGCGCCAGCTGCGCCGGCGTGCATTTTTTCTTCGCGGCCATGCTCTCGAGCGCCGGCAGCAGCTCCGCGTTCTTGAGCAGGTGCTCTTTCTGGAAGCGCGGATGCTCGTGACGCCGGTCCTTTTCGGGCAGCGCGTCGGGCGACTTGAATTGCGCGGTGAGGAAGCCGCGGCCCATCGGCGAGTAGGCGACGTACGCGACGCCGAGCTCGCGGCAGACCGGCAGCATCTTTTGCTCGGCCTCGTCGCGGCTCCAGAGAGAGTATTCGGTCTGCAGCGCCGCGATCGGCGCCACTTTCGCCGCGCGGCGCAGCGTGTCGGCGCCGACTTCGGAAAGTCCGATGAAGCGGATCTTGCCTTCCTTGCGCAGCGCGTCCATCGCGCCCACCACCTCTTCGATCGGGTTCACCGGATCGATGCGGTGGAGGTAGTAGAGATCGATGTGATCCATGCCGAGGCGTGCGAGGCTCATCTCGCAGGCCTTCTTCACATAGGCGCAGCCCTTCTCGGCGATGCCTTCGGGATTGCGCCGGTTCTTGACGCCGTTGTGATATTTCGTGGCGAGGAAAGCCTTGTCGCGCTTTCCTTTCAGTGCCTGGCCGAGCAGCTCCTCGTTATGGCCGTCGCCGTAGAGTTCGGCCGAATCGAGGTGATCGATGCCGAGCTCGAGCGCGCGGTGCACGGTGCGGATCGATTCGGCGTCGTCGCGGGTGCCGTAGGCCATCGACATGCCCATGCAGCCGAGGCCGAGCGCCGACACCGAGACGCCGGTGCGGCCGAGCGGGCGCTTCTTCATCGCGAAACTCCTCAGAAGATGTAGGTGAACGGCACCTTTCCGAGGCGGATCATACCGGCCAATTCGCGCGCCGTCTCGATATCCATGAAATAGTGGGCTTTCACCGCATGCATGTCGCGCATCGCGCGCTGGATCGGATTGTCGAGTGCGAGGGACGAGCCGCCGGCGGCGAAGAAGATGGTCTCCATCGCTTCGTAGGAAAGCTGCACGGCGAAAGCCACGTTGTTGCGGCAATCGGCACGCTCCTGGAGGCTCATGATCGCGCCGGTGCGGCCGCACTCCATGATGCGCCGCGCATTCCCGAGGAAGATCTGCTTCGCCGCGTGAATGCGCGCGGCCGCGTCGCCGATTTGGCGGTCGGTGCGCACCATCTTCGACTGAAGCAGGTTCATCGGCGCCAGCACACGCTTCTCCGCGCCGGCCACGAGTGCCTCGAGCGCGCCCTCGGCGATGCCCGGCGCCGGGCTTGCGAGCGAGGTGACGAGGAACGCGTAATAGGGCACGCGGAAGAGGGGGCCCGTGTGCAGAGCGCGGCCGGGCGCGTCCCCGTCCACCGTATCGGGGATCGAGATCGACCGGTGATCTGGGACGAATACGTCCTTCACGACGATCGAATGGCTGCCGGTGCCGGCGAGCCCGGCGGTGCGCCAGTCGCCGAGATTCTGCACGTCTTTAATCGGCAGCAGGAACAGGCGTGCATTGGCCTTGGGGCGCCCGTAGAGGGAGCCCTCGACCGGAACCTCGTTGCCGGCGTCGTCGACGACGAGGGCGCCGAGCAGAATCCAGGTGCCGTGATCGCACCCCGACGCGAAAGGCCAGCGTCCCGACAGCAGATGGCCGCCTTCGACCTTCTTCGCCTTGCCGCGCGGCGAGAGCACCGCGCCGACGTGGAAATCCGGCTCGGCGCCGAGCGTCTCGGCCTGTGCGCGCTCCGGGAAATGGGCCACGATCCAGCTGTGCTGCTGCCACACCGAAAGGCACCACGCCGAAGAGGCGCAGCCCCGTGCCGCCTCCCAGCACGTCTCGAGGCCCGCCTCGAGATCGTGCTCGTAGCCGCCATAGCGTTTCGGAATCCAGATGCGGCAGAGGCCCGCGGCCTCGAAATCGCGCACCGTTTCGGCCGGCACGCGCGCCTGCTGCTCCGCGCCGAGCGCGCGCTGCCGGAGCGCCGGTACCAGCGCCCGCGTGCGGGCCACGAGGTCGGCGGCGCTCGGCAGTACGGGGCGCGGCATGTCGTTCATGGGTTCAGCCTGTCGGCGACGCTCTTGAGGCTCTTGACCGCGAGCACGACCATGTCGTGCGTGGCCTTGTCCTTGAGCGAGCCATCCTCGTTAAAGGCCGTATGGGCCATCGGAATGTTCACCGTTTCCGGCACGGCGATGCAACGCATGACCTGGAACGAAACGCGCATCTGCTGCTGCTGGCGCGAGCCGCCCACGAGGCCGACGGCGGCGGAGAGAATGGAAACGGCCTTGCCCATGATCGCGGACACGGCCGGTTCGCCGTTCATCGGCCGCGATACCCAGTCGATCGAATTCTTCGTCAGCGGGGCGACGCCGCCATTGTATTCCGGCGTGCAGATCAGTAGCGCGTTGTGCGCCTTGAAGATCGCGTGAAGCCGCTTCGCGCCCTCGGGAATCCCTTGCGCCTCGACGTCGCCGTCGTAGATCGGAAGATTGAAGTCGCGGAGGTCGATCACCGTCACGTCGGCGCCGAGCGCGCGCAGCTCGCGCACCGCGATCGCGAGCAGCATCTTGTTGAGCGAACCTTTGCGCGAGCTTCCCGAGAAGGCGAGAATTTTTGCAGGCATGTTTCCCTCTGACGTCATCCTGAACGAAGCCGGGGACCTTGCCCCATCAGGGATGCCGTCGGCAACGGATGCGCGTCCCTGCGCGCGGACCGGCGGCCCGCGCCCGGAGCGGATGACGGCTACTCCGCCGCGGCGCGCGGGCGCTCCCAGATTACCGGGAACACGGCATCGTCGGCGGGGTAGGAGCCGGTGGGCACTTTCGGCGGATTGGGAATCTTGACCGTGTAAGGCCGCGGATCCCACTGCACGTCGTCGCCGAGGAAGCGGATCGAGAGTCCGATGCGGCCCTGGCTCGCCGATTTGTTGCCGCCCGCGCCATGCACCGCCATCGGGTGATGGCAGACGACGTCGCCCGGCTCGAGCTCCCACGAAAGGAACTTCAGGCTGGGATCGTTGGAGCGCTCGCTGAAATTGGGGCAGGGCTCGAGGTCGGGGTTGGCGAAGTTCGGATCCTCGTCGGGCGTCACGGGCCGGTAGAATTTCGGCCATTTGTGCGAGCCCTTGATGTATTCGACGCCGCTCGATTCCTTTGTCACTGGCGTGAACGCGACCCAGATCGAGATCAAATGGCTGCCGCGGAACGGCCAGAACGGCAGGTCATGGTGCCACTGCGTCGGCGCGGACGTACCGGGCTCCTTGATGAAGATCTGGTCGTACCAGAAGCGGACGCGATCGACGCGCATCAGGCTCGCCGCGATCTCGGCGGCCGGCGATTCGTTGCGGAACGCCATGAAATTCGGATCGAGCGCGCACATGAAAACGTTGGAGTAGAAGCGCCCGGTCTCGCCCGGCTTCTGGACGATCCGTTTGCGGCCGATGCCGCTGTCCATGAAGCGGACCGATGCCTCGCGCATGCGGTCGGTCCATTCCCGGTCGAACATGCCGCGCAGGCAGACGACGCCGTCTTCTTCGTAGGCGCGGATATCGGCCTCGGTGACGGGGCGTAAAGGATGACGGTTCATGCTGGCGTTCCTCCTGCCGCCAGAAAGACGTGCGGCGCGGCTGCGGGTCAAGGCGGGCGGGGGGCCTGTCCGAACCATGGACAGGCCCGGCCGAAATTGACTTGCATCAAGGTGAATGTGTTGGATGCGCCGCACACTGTGCTCGAAATCTGGGAGCGACCGTCATGCTGAAGCGAATCGCCGTGCTTGCCCTGCTGGCCGCCTTTGCCGCGCCCGCGCAGGCCGCCGACCCCGCGCATCTCATGCTGATCAAGACCAAGGCCAAATTCGACGACGTGAAGGACGACGTGGTGAACGCGGTGACGAAACGCGGCCTCGTCGTCGACTACACCGCGCATATCGGCACGATGCTCGACCGGACCGCCAAGGATGTCGGCGCCACGAAGAAGATCTACGATCGCGCCGAAGCGGTGCAGTTCTGCTCGGCGACGCTGTCGCGCAAGATGATGGAGGCCGATCCGGCGAACATCGTCTTCTGCCCCTACGTCATCGTCATTTATTCGCTCGCGGCCGATCCCGGCACCGTGCATGTCGGCTATCGCCGCCCGCAGCAGGCGGGTACGCCGGCCTCGCGCGCCGCGCTCAAGTCCGTCGACGAGCTGTTGTCGGGAATCGTCCGCGAGGCGGTGAAGAAGTGACGCCGCGCTATTCCTTGGGCGGCCGCGGCGGGCGCGCCTTGCGCTTGCCGCCGAGGAGGGCCGAAGCCTCGGCACGCAGGGCGGCGCGATCCGTTTCGGGCATCTGGTCCCAGGGCATGTCCTTGAGCGCCCCTCCGAGCGCGTAGAGGTAATTGAGCGAAACGCCGCGGCCGAAATGGTCCTTGAGCTTGAGATAGGCCGCGGCCGCGCCCGCCGCGCGCAGATCCGCCTCGGACCTGATGCCGATCTCGGCAAGCTGGCGCGCGGCGATCCTGCCGAGATTGGTCAGCTGGTCGAGCGGCCGGCCGCTCATGCGCCGCCCGCGAAGATTCGGCGCGCCTCCCGGCGCAGCACCTTGCCCACCGCGCTGCGCGGCAGCGATTCGGCGACGTGGATCTTCTTCGGTGTCTTCACGGAGCCAATGCGCTCCTTGAGGAACGCCAGGATGCCGCCTTCGTCGAACCGCGCTCCGGGCTTCAACTGGACCGCTGCTTCCACGCGCTCGCCCCATTTGTCGTCGGGCACGCCGAACACGATGCACTCGTGCACCGCCGGGTGCTGCACCAGGGCCGCCTCCACGTCGGTCGGATAGACGTTGAAGCCGCCGGAGATGATCATGTCGCGGATTCGGTCCTTGATGAAGAGGTATCCGCGCTCGTCGACGGTGCCGGCGTCGCCGGTGTGCAGCCAGCCGTCCACGATCGTCTTGGCCGTCTCCGCCGGCATGTCGAGATAGCCGTTCATCAGCAGATCGCCGCGGCAGACGATCTCGCCCATTTCGCCGGGCGGCAGGATGCGGCCCTTGTCGTCCATGATCGCCACGTCCATGAGGAACGTCGCGCGTCCGACGGACGCGATGTTGCGCTCGTCCGCGAATTCCTCGGCGCTCATGCAGGTGATCATCATCGGCGCCTCGGTCTGGCCGAAGATCACCTCGATGCACGGCCCGAACTTCGCCCGCGCCTCGCGGATGCGGTCGGGCGGCATCGGCGCGGCGCCGTATTGCAGATGAGTCAGCGAAGAGACGTCGCGGCGCGCGAAGCTTGGCTCGGCCATCACCGCATAGATCATCGTCGGCGGCATGAACGACGTCGTGATCTTCTCCTGCTCGATCGCATCGAGAATCGCCGCGGCCTTGGGCTGCTCGAGCAGCACGTGCCGGCCGCCGACGGAAAGGATCGGCAGCAGATAATGCGACGAGCCGTGCGTCACGGGCGCCGCGCATAGATTCACGTCGCCCGCGTGAAAGCGGAAATGGTGCAGATAGCTGGCGATCGACGTGTTCACGCAGCGATAGGATTGCACGACGCCCTTCGGGCGGCCGGTCGAGCCGCCGGTGAATTTGATCGTCTGCGCCGCGTCGAGCGGCAGCTCGTGGCGCTTCGGCCGCGCGCCGTTCTTGGCCGCGATCAGCGCCGCCAGGTTCGCCTCGTTCCGCTTGCCGTCGGTCTTGCCGAGGATCAGCGGAACGTCGGGCAGCGTGAAGCGGTCGAGGCAATTCTCGTCCGCGATGATGAGGTCGAGCCGCGTCGAACCGATGATCGCGTCCAGTTCGGGCTTGCCGTTGCGTGGATTGAGCGCGACCCAGGTGTGGCCCGCGGCATAGGCGGCGAGAACCGCGATCACGTGCTCGATCGTGTTGTAGCCGCAGATGCCGATCCGCGCCTGCGGGGCGGACAGGCGCTCCTGCAGCGCGGCGGCGAGCGC
>CAZUYG010000026.1:0-12827 GCA_964624265.1 uncultured Candidatus Odyssella sp. | reverse complement strand
GCCGCCGATGCCGCCGCCGTCGCCGGCGATCGCGACGCCGTCGAGGGCCGTCGCGCCGTCCGCGCCGCGTTCCGGCACGAAGCACAGCTGCGCCTCGTCCCAGCGATGCGGAATGCCGGCCGCCATCGCCAGGTTCACGTTCGGAACGACGCCGTGATGCAGCAGCAGCAGATCGGCGGGAAGCCGCTGTTCGCCCCGCGCGGCGGCGAAGCGCACGGCCTCGAGGCGCCCGCTTCCCTCGGCGGCCAGCGCCGAAACGCCGCCGATCACGCGCACTTGGCGGCGCACCGCGCGCAGCAGCGCCAGCCCTTTCGCGAAATAGGGCGAGGCGAGGAAGGCCGGCGCGTGCGCCAGCGCGCGCCGCCAGTTCGCGCGCGGCGTGGTGTCGAGGATCGCCGCGATCTCCGCGCCGGCCTCGAGAGACTGGCGCGCGAGCAGCCAGAGCAGCGGGCCCGATCCGGCCAGCACCGTGCGGCCCGCCGGAACCAGCGCCGCCGATTTCAGCAGGATCTGCGCGGCGCCGGCCGTCATCACGCCGGGCATGGTCCAGCCCGGTATCGGGAACGGCCGCTCGATGGCCCCGGTGGCGAGAATCACGCGCGCGGCGCGCACGATCCGCGCGGTGCCGCCGTGCGAAACGCCGATCTCGCGCTCGCGCGAAAGGCTCCACACCGCGGCGCCGGGCACGTGCTGCGCGCCGCTTGCCGCGAAATCTTCCACGAGGCCCCGCCCCCGCCAATAATCGCCCCCGAGAATCGTTCCGGCGCGCAGCGGCGTGGTCTCGGCCGCGCGATAGATCTGGCCGCCCGCTCCCGGCTGCTCGTCGAACAGCACCGTCGCGAGCCCCGCGCGCGCGGTGAGCGTGGCGGCGGCGAGCCCGGCGGGGCCGGCACCGACGACCGCCACGTCGTAGGCGTCGCGAATCGTCATTCGGCGAGCGTCCGCGCGCCGGATTGCGTTTCGACCGCCATGCCCTCGCGCACCGTTTCGAGACAGGCCTGGCGGCTGCCGATGCCGTCGATCGTGACCAGGCAATCGAAGCACACGCCCATCATGCAATAGGGCCCGCGCGGCGCGCCGCCGGCGGGCGTATCGCGGAAGCGCGCGATCCCGGCGGCGAGCATCGCCGCGGCCACGCTCTCGCCCGCGCGCGCCGGCACCTCGCGCCCGTCGACGCGGATCGTGAGCGTGGGCGCCGCTTCAGGCCGCCGCCGGAACATCGAACCGCCGCGCGGAGAACACGCCGAATTCCGGCGCGAGCGCGCCGGCCGCGACCTGCGGCGCGAGCACCGTGGCATGCGCGGCGGCGAGCGTGACGCCGCTATGGCAGGTGGCCACGAAGGCGCCGGGGCACGATTCCGACTGTTCGTAGATGGGGAATCCGTCGCGCGTCATCACGCGCAGCGCGGCCCAGCTCCGCACCAGCTTAGCGCGCGCGAGCAGCGGGAACGCGCGCACCGCGCGCGACGCGATCGCGGCGGCGACGTTCGTATCCACGCCGGTGTCGAACCCGGCCTCTTCCTGCGAATCGCCGATCATCACGCTGCCCTCGCCGGTCTGGCGCAGCGTCGTCGTCGGATGGGCGAGAAACGGCGCCACGCGCTCGGTGACGAGGATGTGCCCGCGCTGCGGCCGCACCGGCGCGGCGAGGCCGACCATCGGCGCCAGCCGCGCATTCCCGAGCCCGGCCGCGAGCACGAGCTTCGCCGCGCGGAGCTCGCCGTGTTTCGTGGCGAGGCGGAATTCGCCCCCGCCGTGACCGATGCCATCGACCGCGTGATCGGCAAGATAGCGCCCGCCCCGCTTCTGGAAGCCCGCATGCAGCGCGCGGAACAGGCGCAGCGACTCGCACTGCCCGTCGTCCGGGCAGAAGCTCGCGCCGGCGACCTCGGGCCCGATCGCCGGCAGCATCCGCGCCGTTTCGGCGCGATCGAGCATCCGCACCGTGTAGGGCGGCGCCTGGTTGTGCAGGCGCATGAGCCAGGCCGCGCGCCGCTCGAGCTCCGCCTCGGACAGGGCGAGATGCAGGCCGCCCGGCCGGCTATAGCGCAGATCGATGCCGGTCTCGCCGCCGAGCATCGCGGCAAAATCGGGCCAGGCCGCGGCGGAGCGCGCGGTCCACGCCGCGTAATCCGGCAGGCCGAGGCCTTTGCCCTGCACCCACACCAGCGCGAAATTTCCGCGCGCCGCGCGCAACGCGGTATCGCCCTCGTCGAGCAATGCCACGCGCCGCCCCGCGCCGGCAGCGCCCCAGGCGAGCGCCGCGCCGACCAGCCCGCCGCCGACCACCGCGATGTCGTATTCGTCCGCCATGCGACGACCCTAGCACACCTCGCCGCCGGAGCGGGTTTGAAACCCGCTTCCGCGAGTCTAGGATTTCGCCATGCAGCCGCGCGCCGAACTCGCCCACCTCTTCTGCAGCCTGCCATGGAGCTATGCGGAGGTGCACGGCGACGGCCGCGTGTTCATGTGCTGCCCGCGCTACAGCGGCCTGCGCGCGATCGGCAACGTCTTCAAACAGTCGCCGCGCGAGATCTGGAACAGCCGCATGGCGCAGCGCATCCGCCGCGGCATCCTCGAGGCGAGCTTCAGCCATTGCAGCCATCGCGAGTGCCCCGAACTCGTCGGCCGCTCGCTCGAGCGCCGGGCCGACGCGCTCGCCCAGCCCGAGATGGGCCCGCTGATCCGCGCCGGGGCGACGTCGCTCGCCAAGGGGCCGACCACGGTGAAGCTCTGTCATGACGACAGCTGCAATCTCGCCTGCCCTTCGTGCCGCAAGGAAACCATCGTCGCGAACCGCGCGCGCCAGGCGAAGCTCGACCGCATGGTCAGCGAGTTCGTGCTGCCGTTCCTCGAGGACACGCGGCTGCTGATCCTCTCGGGCGACGGCGATCCCTTCGCCAGCAAGCACTATCGCGACATCCTGAAGGCCACGGCCGAGCGCCTGCCCCACCTCAAGATCGGCCTGCACACCAATGGCGTGCTGTTCGACGCGCGCGCGTGGGAGGATTGCCGGCTCGAAGGGCGCGTCGACCAGGTCGAAATCTCGATCGACGCCGCCGATCCGCTCACCTACGGCCTCGTGCGCCGCGGCGGCGATTTCGCGCGCCTGGAGCGCAATCTCGGCTTCCTTGCCGGGCAGCGGCGCGACGGGAAAATCCGCTACCTGATGCTGTCGTTCGTCGTTCAGGAGGCGAATTTCCGCGAGATGGCGGCCTTCGTGGAGCTCGGCAAGCGCTTCTCGGCGGATCGCGTGCGCTTCTCGCTGATCCGGCCCTGGCGCCGCGGACTCGCGCGCGGCGCCTTTTCCAGGGCGATGATCTGGGACGAGGCTCACCCCGAGTTCGACGCGTTCCTCGGCGTGCTGCGCGACCCGGCGCTGGCCGATCCCCGCGTCTGGGCCACCGACGTGACTCCGTTCATCGAGCGCGCACGCGGCGCCCCGCTCGACGTCTCCGCGCTGAAGCCGACGCCGATCGAGCGGCTCCGGAACTGGCTGAGCGGCTAGGGCCGGGCCTACACGAACTGCACGCCGAGGCTGCCGAGCGAGCCGAAATCGGCGCGCAGCGTATCGCCCTTCTGCGCCCAGACGGGCCGGATGAACGAGCCCGAGAGCATCACGCGGCCGGGCTCGAGCACCGTGCCGAAACGGCCCACTTTGTTGGCGAGCCACGCGATGCCCATCGCCGGATGGCCGAGCACGCCGGCGGCGACGCCGGTCTCCTCGATGTCGGCATTGCGGTAGAGCAGACCGCTGACCCAGCGCAGATCGATGTCCATCGGCCCGACGGCGCGCCCGCCGACGATGAGGCCGGCGGCGGCGCCGTTGTCGGACACCGTGTCGGTGATCTTGCGCGGGTTCTGCACGCGCGCATCGATGATCTCGATCGCCGGCACGACGTATTCGGTCGCGCGCAGCACGTCGAGCAGGCCGATGCCCGGCCCTTTCAGCGCCTTGCCGAGCACGAACACCAGCTCGATCTCGACGCGCGGGACGATGAAGCGCTCGAACGGCACCTTGGCGCCGTCTTCGATCACCATGTAGTCGTGCAGCACGCCGTAATCGGGCTCGTCGATCTGCGAGGATTGCTGCATGGCCTTCGAGGTGAGGCCGATCTTGTTGCCGATCACCTTCGAGCCGGCCTTCACCTTGGCCTCGTTGACGAGGCTCTGGATCGCATAGGCGTCTTCGATCGTGATGTCGGGGAACGTCTTGGAGAGCTGGAGCGCGGGCTTCTTGATGCGCTCGGCTTCGAGCAGGATCTCGCAGGCCTTCTGGCGGTCGGCTTCGGACAGCACGTTCCCCTCCCTCGCGGCGTTCGGCGGGGCAATGTCCTAGCGCGCGCCCCGGCCGGAGTAAACGACGCAGGCGCGAGCGGCCCGAAACGCGAGAAGCCGGGCGCGGCGGCGCCCGGCTTCCCGTCGCGTCGATGTTTTCGGGATCAGGCCGCGCGGCGGGCGCGCTGGCGCGGCGGGGATGCCGGATTGGCCTTCGCGGCTTCCTTTTTCGCCTGCGTCGCGTCCTTGCCGTCGATGGCGGCCTGCAGTTCGGCGCGGGCGCGCGCGAGGCGCGAGCGAACCGTGCCGATCGGGCAGCCGAGCACCTGCGCCACCTGCTCGTAGCTCATGCCGTTGATGCCGATCATCGTGATGATCTCGCGATGGGCCGGCGACAGGCGCCAGAATTCGCGCGCGGTCTGCTCGAAATAGACGATCGTTTCCTGCGACGCCGGCTGCGCGAACAGCGACGTGTCGATGTCGTCGATCGAGCCGCCATGGAAGCGCGCGCGGCGCCGGAGATCGATGAACCGGTTGCGCAGCGCGGCGATCGCCCAAGCGCGGAAATTCGTGCCCTGACGATACTGCTCCTGCGCGCCCAGCAGGCGCAGCGCCGTATCCTGCACGAGATCGTCCGCCTGGTCGGCGCTTCCGGTGAGCGAGCGCCCATAGGCGCGCATGTGCGGAAGGGCGGCGATCAGAAGCTCGCGAAACTCGGTCGTCGTCTCCATGCTCTTGCCTCCGTTCGTTGTTTACGAAATCGTGCGGGTCTTCTTTTGAACTTGGCTCGCCGCCACTTGTTTCTTCCGGCGCGGCGCAGGGTGATATGCTCTTCGCGACGGAATGGTTCCCGCGAACATTTGCATCGGGCCGGTCGTTAACCCCTCATGGCGGTCACACAACGTATATGCCGGTCAGCGCACTTGGTTCCCGCCGGGATGGCCCCTTGACCGACGCCGTTAAGGAAAAAATTATCGAGCATATTCCGGGGCTTAGGAGGTTTGCCCGGTATTTGGCCCGGGATGCCGATCATGCCGACGACCTGGTTCAGGAGACGCTGATCCGCGCGCTGGGCGCGCTGCCGCAGATCGATCCCGATGGAAATCTGCGCGCCTGGCTGTTCACGATCTTGCAGAACGTGCTGCGCGGCGAATGGCGGCGGCGGCGCCGCAATCCGGTGCGCCACGACGTCGACATCGACAGCGCGCCCGAGCCGGCGCGGAGCGGCGGCCAGATCGAGAGCGCGTCGCTCGCCGAACTCGCGTCGGCGATCCGGAAGCTGCCGCCGCGCTTTCGCGAAGTGCTCATGCTCTGCGGGGTAGAGGGATTTGACTACGAGGAGGCCGCGACGATTCTGGGCGTGCCGGTCGGCACGGTCCGATCGCGGCTATCGCGCGCGCGCACGATGCTGAAGCAATGGGCTCCGCAATGATGGCATTTCTAATGTCTTGGCAGCCGCGGCTTTGTCGGTTCATAAGAGGCCGCAGGCGGGAACCCCGGAGCGCCCGCGGCGTCATTAGAGAGGCCGTCATGCGCCCGAAAGCAATCACGAACGAGTTCACGTCGTTGAGGCCAGCATGAAGAATCGCCGCGCCATCACCGACGACGATCTGCAGGACTACATCGAGGGCCGGCTCGACGACGCCGCGCGCCGGAGAGTTGACGAACAGCTCGCCCGCGACCCGCGCCTCGCCGAGGAAGTGGCGCGGCTGCGCCGCCAGGCTTCGAAACTGCAGGAGTTCGGCAAGCGGGCGCTCGACGAGCCGATCCCGCAGGAAATGCTCGATCTCATCAACAAATTCACGAAATAGAGCCCGCGCCGCACCGGCGGCGGCCGCGCGCGGACGCGCCGTTCACGCGGACACGGCCCGTTCGCGAAGGGCGCGCGCCGGCCCGGCGGGCGGCACGCCCCGCGCCGTGCTGCGCGGCGTCGCGCTCAGGCGCTGGCCGAAGCCGCGACGTGCAGCGCCTGCGAGACGGCGGCGCGCACCATGCTGGGATCGTAGGGCTTGGAGATGATGAAGGTCGGCTCCACGCCCTTGCCGGTGAGCAGACGCTCCGGATAGGCGGTGATGAAGATGACCGGCACGTTGTGCTTTTCGAGAATGCGGCGCACCGCCTCGATTCCGCTGTCTTCGCCGCGCAGCTGAATATCGGCGAGCACGAGGTTGGGCGACGCGCGGTCGGCGATGGCCACGGCTTCCTTTTCGCGGTCGGCGGTGCCGACGACGCTGTGGCCGAGACTTTCGACGATCGACTTCAGCTCGAGCGCGATCACCGGCTCGTCCTCGATGATCAATACCCTGGCGGCGGCCAGGCTCATCATCGATTCCTGAGCACGGTTGAAAAGGTCGCGCACCGTGTCCTCGGATACGCCGAGGATGTAGGCGACGTCGTTGAACGGGTAGCGTTCGAGCGCCGACAGCAGCAGCACCTGGCGCTCGATCGGCGGCAGCGCCATCATCGAGCGCAGCGCCGGCTCGCCGCCGCGGGCGTGCGAAAGCCTGGGGTCGGCCGAGGCATAAACCGTGTGGAACAGCCGGAACAGCTCGGTCTGGAGATCGACGTCTTCGGCGATCTTCAGGCGGTCGCGCGCGATCACTTCGAGGCAGGTGCGCACGTATTCGTCGCCGGTCGCCTGGCTGCCGGTGAGAGCGCGCGCGTAGCGGCGCAGGTAGGGCAGCTTCGCGGCAATGTCGCCCGTGGAATAGGGCATCGCTTTCCTTCTTTCTGTCGTGTCCGCCGGCGTGACCCCTCGCCGGCAGCGCAAACTCCTATCCCAAGACGTCCGCCGCGCAAAGCGCGTCGAGCGTTGCAGCGGCCGCGCGATCATGGCGGGGCGCGGAGAACGGGAAAGCGCGGACGCGGAAAAGGGGAAACAGGCTGCCTGCGTAACGCCCAATGGGCAATTTGGTTCCAGACCCCGCCGCGCCGGAACTTCGCCGGGGGCGGTCCGTTCTTGCGCAAGCCCCTTCCCGCGGAAACCAGACGGATTTGCCTCGATCATGCGCATCGAATGCCCGCCGCTGCCCTTCGCCTACGACGCGCTCGCGCCGCACATGAGCGCGGAGACGCTTCACCTGCATCACGACAAGCACCAGAAGGCCTATTTCGACAAGCTCCGCGGCCTCGTCGAGGGCACGGATTTCGCCGCTCTCGATCTCGAAACCATCATCGCCAGCACGGCCAAGGGGCGCAGCGCGAAGGAAAAATCGATCTTCAACAACGCCGCGCAGCTCTGGAACCACGCCTTTTTCTGGCATTCGCTGGCGCCCGGCGGCGGCCCCCCGCCGTCCGCGCTGCGGCAACGGATCGAGCGCGATTTCGGCGGATTCGCCGCATTCCGCGAAAAATTCGCCGCCGCGTCGGCCGGCTTGTTCGGCAGCGGCTGGGTCTGGCTCGTCGAGCGCAAGGGCAAGCTCGAAATCCTCGCGCTGTCCAACGCGGGCACGCCGGTCGCCGGCGGCGCCTCTCGCCCGCTGCTGACGCTCGACGTTTGGGAGCACGCCTACTACGTCGACTTCCGCAACCGGCGCGATCAGTTCGCCGCCGCGTTCCTCGACCATCTCGCGAACTGGGAATTCGCCGCGCAGCGCCTGGAGGCGGGCAGCGCGAAATTCGAGCCGGCATCGTCCGGCGAGGGCGCCGACGCCGCGCCGCGCGCCTGATTTGCACAGCAGGAGAAGAATCATGGTTCATCGCAGGGAATCGTCCGCCGAAGCGCCGGTGCGCGAGGAGCTTTCGCAACTCCGCGCCGACATCGACGGCCTCGTCGACGCCGTGGGCCGCCTTGCCGGCGATGCCGGCGACCGGCTGGTTTCGGGCGCGCGGCGCACTGCCGCGGGCGTCCACGCGCGCGCCGGAGACGCGCTCGACACCGCGCTCGCGCAGGGCCGCCGGACCCTCAAGACGGCGGGCAGGAACATCGAGGCCCATCCCTATCTCAGTCTCGCCGTCGCGGCCGGGCTGGGACTCATTCTCGGCAAGCTGATCGCCGGCCGCGACTAGCGGATAGGCCCGTGTTCCGCTGGCGCAGATCGCTGTTCGGCCTGGGCGCGACGTTCCCGCGCCTCACGCTGGGCAAGGAAAACAAGACCCCCGCCCCGCTCTGGATCCTGGCCGGCTGCGCCGTGTTCGCGATGGCGGCCTATGCGGCGCCGGTGCTGATCCCGCTCGTCGCCGCGGTCATGCTCTATTACCTGTTCGCGCCGCTGAAGCGGCGTTTCGACCGGCGCGGCGCCCATCCCCTGTTTCTCGCGGTGGGGGCGCCGGCCGGGATCGTGGTGGTTCTGTTCGCCGGTTTCACCTTCCTCGCGGGCCCGGTCAGCGGCTGGCTGGAGAAGGCGCCGTCCATGGTGGGCCGCCTCCAGCAACACGTCGACGGGCTGATGCGCCCGGTCGAAAAGATGCGCGAGGCGACCGGCCAGGTGGAGAAGATCGCGCGGCCCGAGAGCGGCCAGCCCGGTCAATCCGAAGTGACGGTGAAGCCGCGCAGCCTGCTCGAGCGCGTGTTCGGCGGGCTTTCCGACTTCGTCGTCTCCATCGCCGCCACGCTGATGCTGCTGTTCTACCTGCTCGCGCGCCCCGCGCCGCCGGAGCGCGCGTTGATCGGCTTCATCACCGGCTTCGCGGCGCGGCGCCGGGCCTACCGCGCGGTGCGCGAGGCGGAGACCGATCTCAGCCGGTATCTCCAGACCCTGGCCCTCATCAACCTCGGCCTCGGCGCCCTGCTGGCGGCCGCGTTCCATCTGATCGGCCTGCCCGGCGGCATCGTGCTGGGCGCCATGGTCGGGTTGCTGAACTTCGTCCCGCTGCTGGGCCCGGTGGCCAGCGTGGTGCTGACGCTGGTCGCGGGGCTCGCGAGCTTCGATACCCTGGGGGCGGCTCTGGTCGCACCCGGTATTGTGGCCCTCATCCACACGTTCGAAACGAATTTCGTCACCCCCGCGATCCTCGGACGGCGGCTGACGCTCGACCCTTTCCTCGTGGTTGTGGCGCTGCTGATCGGAACCTGGCTCTGGGGCATCGGCGGCGCGCTGTTGTCCGTGCCGGTCCTGCTGTTCTCGGTTGCCGCCTGGCGCGCCTACATCCTGCGCGCGCCGCCCAAAGCGATCGAAGCCGCGCGGGAGGAGGCCGTCGCCGTGGCGGAGGCCAAGGCCGAAGCGGCCGCGGCCATCCCGGCGCCGCCCGTCGCGGCGGCCAGCGCCACCGTCGTGCCGCCGGTGGGCGTCGTCTGACCCGCTGGCCGGCGCCGCCGGCGCCGGTGCGAAATTTTTTTCGCGCGAGCGGAACTCAAAGGCGGCATCGGCGTTCTTCAATGCGTGGAGATTGGAGCGAGCTAGCGAAACGCTTCGATTTCAACGAGTTGATGAAACTGTCGCGGGAAAATCGCTAGGCGGCAACCCCTCCCCCTTGCCCCTGCCGCCTGTCCAAGCGTTGTTCCGCGACACTACTGAGGATGCCGGCTTCCCCGGGCCGGCATCCTCATTTCTTTTGGGCGGAACGGATCCGCCGCCGGTTCACACGACCTTGAACACGGCCAGCAGGATCAGCACCGGAATCGGGATACCGAGCAGCCACAACAGGACATAGCGCATCTCTTGTCTCCGCAACCAAGGGGCAAGGGGCGCGGCCTGCGCCCGCATGTGCTTGATAAACGTGAGAGAAATGCGGCCGTTCCCGGCCTATTCGTCGGCCGCCGCCTCGACCGCCTTCGATTTCAGCTGCGTCACGCGGTCGATCTGAAACTCGATCACGACTTCCGTTCCCTGCTCGTGACGCACCGAAAGCGCGCCCGACAGCTGGCCGGCGAGGCCTTCCATCAGCGAGCGGCCGAGACCGCCCGACAGCGCCGGATCGCCTTCCCCGGTTTCGCCGATGCCGTCGTCCTTGATCGAAAGCGTCACGCGGTCGTCGCGCACGGTCAGCCGCACGTCGATCATGCCGGCACGACGTCCGGGAAACGCGTATTTGGTCGCGTTGGTGACGGCTTCGGTGACGATGAGCCCGAGCGCGATGGCGTCGCGCGTCGGCAGGATCAGAGGATCGGATTCGCACGCGATGCGGATGCGCGCGTCGTACGATCCGACGTGGGAGCCGCGGAGCTGCACGCAGAGGTCTTCCAGGAATTTGCCGACGTCGACGTTCTCCGCATCGTCGCGCTCGAACAGGTGCTTGTGCAGAACCGACAGCGATAGAACGCGCCGCCGCGCCGAATTGAGCGCCTCCCGCGCTTCCTCCGAACGCACGCGCCCGGCCTGCAGGCTCAGCAGGCTCGCCACCATCTGGAGATTGTTCTTCACCCGGTGATGAATTTCGGCGATCAGCGCGTCGCGATGCGCGATCACGCGCTCGAGCCGGCGCTCGCGCTGCGCGATCGCCCGGGCCATCTTGCCGAACTGCGCGGCGAGATCGTGAATCTCCGAGGGCGCGCGGCCCGGATTGGGCCGGATCGTGAAGTCGCCCGCGCGATAGGCGCGCACCGCTTCGGCGAAGGCCGAGAGGGGCTTCAGCACGGAGCGATAGACGCCGATTCCGACGACGGCGAACGTCACCAGCACGATGAGGACCACCGGCACGATGAGCGCGCTGAAGGCCTCGAGCGCGCGGCCGTAAAGCGTGTTGGCGGGAGCGATGCCGACCATGAAGAGATCGTCGGCGAACAGGCGCTCGAGCACGTAGATCCGCGGGTGGCCGTCGCGGCCCATCGCCTCGACGATCGCGCCGCGCGCCTGCGCGGGTTCGAGGCGCGTTGCCGGCAGGAGGCCCTGCGCAATCGCGCCCTTGTCGGCGATGACGACTTCGCCCTTGCCGTCCATGAACGTGATCGTGACGGAATCGCCCGAGGCGGTTCGCGTCGTGACTGCATTGGCGAGCCAGCGCACGCTCAGCGCGGCGCCGACGACGCCGACGAACCTGCCGTCGTCGAGCACCGGATAGCTCGCCGAGACCACCTGCTGGCCCGAGGCGACGCCCTCGACGATCTTGCCCATCGAGAAATCGCGCGTGTCGCGCGCCTCGCGGAACCATTCGCGATCGTCGAACCGCAAGCGGGCATCGACCGGCTGCGTGCTGCACACGGTGCGGCCTTCGGCGTCGGCGAACCAGATGTTGGTGTAGCGTTCGCCCAGCCGCGGCTGCATGCTCTTGAGATAGGCCGTGCAGCGCGCCGCGTCCTTGGCCCTGAACGCCGGCGAGTGCGCGACGGCGAACAGCAGCTGGCGCACGCCCTCCAGCACTTCCTTGAGCGAACCGGAGGCCTGGCGCACCTCGGCGCGGAGCGCGCGTTCCGCCTGCTCGCGGTCGTATTCCGCGCGTTCGATGGCGAGGCCCAGCGTGATCGCGATCAGCGGCAGGTTGGCGAGCGCGAGCACGAACAGCAGGCGCCCGCGCAGCGTATCCCAGGGCAGGCGCTTGGGTTCGCCGGACGCGCGCTTGGCCTCCGGCGCGACACGGACCTCGTCCTGCTTCTGCGAGCCTTCGGGCATTCCACTCCTCGGCGGCGCCGGGCCGCACACTGCGCGCCCCCGGCCGGGAGCGCAATCGCCAGTGACCTAACGTACAGGCCGACAGGACATTGCAGAAGCGTGGTAAGATTTTGACAACGCGGCCCTTTCGCCGCGCCGTCGCTGGGACCCGCACCCGCGCATGGGACAATGCCCAACCGCGCCGCGCTTGATGCTGACGGGCCGCGTGCCTAGTGTCGGTGGCGCTCGACGACAAGGCGGCAAACGCCCCTCGATCGAGCGACAACAGGGAGGACGCACCATGACGAGGCTGCTCACGACCGCGCGCCGCGGCGCCGCGGCATTTCTTTCGGCCGTGCTCGGAACCGCGACGATCGGCGCGGGCGGCGCGGCGGCGGACCCCGTCTCCGTCTCGACGCTACCGCCCGGCGCCATCAATCACGCGCAGGCGCAGGTGATCGCGAAGGTGATGCAGGAGAATTCCGACCTGCAGACGCGCGTCGTCAGCTTCAACTCGCCGGCCGCCATCCTGGGCGCGGTCGAGGCGGGCCAGGCCGATTTCGCGCTCTCGAGCAGCGACGAGAGCGGCGTGGCGTTCGTCGGCACGGAGGACTATCAGGGCAAGGCGATGAAGAATCTGCGCGTCGCCTTCACGATCATGCCGTTCGCGGTCGGCCTCATCGTCAAGAAGGATTCGCCGATCAAGACCGTGGCCGACATGAAGGGCAAGCGCTTCGGCACGGGCTGGCAGGGCTTCAAGCAGGGCATACCGCTGGCCAACGCGATGCTCGCCACCGCGGGCCTCAGCCTCAAGGACGTGGACGCCGTCCCGGTGTCGACGCTGCTGCGGGCGGCCGACGACTTCAAGGCCGACAAGACCGACGCGTTCCAGTTCGCCGTGGGCGGGCCCAAGGTGGCCGAGATTCACGCGGCGCTCGGCGGCGTGCGCTTCCTCTCGCTCGACCATTCGCCGGAGGCCACCAAGCGGATGCAGGCGGTGCGCAAAGCGTACCGCCCGGTGCTGGTCAATCCGCTGCCGCACTACGCCGGCGTCGAAGCGCCCACCTGGCTGATGGGCTATCA
>CAZUYG010000025.1:0-12909 GCA_964624265.1 uncultured Candidatus Odyssella sp. | reverse complement strand
CGGCGACGGCGCCAACGACATCGAAATGATCGGCGCCGCGGGCGTCGGCGTGGCGTTCCGCGCGAAACCGGCGCTCAAGGCCGTTGCCCCCGTGGCGATCGACCACGGCGACCTGACGGCGCTGCTGTACCTGCAGGGCTATCGGCAGATTGACTTCGCGCCCGATGCGTAGGGGCATTCCCGCCTTCGCTCAAAAAACTTGACCGCGCCGGAGCGTCCAGCTCCGGCGCGGCCGGTCGTCCCAGACGAAGCTTAAATCTTCAGCCGCCGATGCGGAGCGCCACGAAGCGGCGGTCCTCGCCGCGCTGCACGAGCAGCAGCACGGAAGTCTTGCGGCCTTCCTCGGCCTTCTTGAGCAGGTCCGAGATTTCGTCGGGCTTCGTCACCTTGGTGAGATCCATCTCGACGATGACGTCGCCGGCCTTCACGCCCTTCTCGTTGGCCTGGCTCTTCGGATCGACTTCGGTGACGACGACGCCCTCGCCGCCCTGGATGCTGAAGCGCTGGCGCGTCTCCGCGTTCAGCTCGGAAAGCTTCATGCCGAGCACCGGCGCTCCGGCGGCGGGCGGCGTTCCCGGCGCCTTCGTTTCGGGCTTGGCGTCGGTGGCCTTCTCGAGTTCGCCGAGCGTGACCTTCACCGTCAGTTCCTGACCCTTGCGGACCAGCACGACGTCGACCGACTTGCCGACCTCGGTGCCGGCCACGATCTGCGGCAGGCGCTTGTCGTTCGGCACGGCGCGGCCGTCGAAGCGGATGATGACGTCGCCCGCCAGGATGCCGGCCTGCGCGGCGGGGCCGCCCGGCACGGAGTTGACGACGACGGCACCCGCGCGGCTCTTCAGGTTGAGCGCCTTCACGAGATCCTCGTCCACTTCCTTGATCTGCACGCCGAGCCAGCCGCGCATCGTCTTGCCGTGCTTCTTCAGCTGCTCGATGATCGGCACCGCGAGATCGGACGGCACCGAGAACGCGATGCCGACGTTGGTGCCCTGACGCGAATAGATCGCCGTGTTGATGCCGATCACCTCGCCCTTCATGTTGAAAAGCGGGCCGCCGGAATTGCCCTTGTTGATCGCGGCGTCGGTCTGCAGGAAATCGACGAAGGACGAGCCCGGAATGCCGCCGAAATTGGTGAGATGGCGGTGCTGGGCCGAAATGATGCCGGTCGTCACCGTTCCGCCGAGGCCGAACGGGTTGCCGACCGCGATCACGCCTTCACCGAGGCGCGCCGCTTCGGATTTGCCCCACACGATGGGCGTGAATTTCTGGGTCGATTCGACCTTCAGCACGGCGAGATCGGCGCGCGGATCCTTGCCGATGAGCTTCGCCGGCAGCGACGTGCCGTCCCACAGGATGACCTTGATCTCGGTGGCATTGGCGATGACGTGATTGTTGGTCACGACATAGCCGTCGGACGAAATGATGAAGCCCGAACCCACCGCCGAGCCCTGGCGCGGGCCCTGGTTGCGCTCGAAGTAGTCTCGGAAATACTCGTCGAACGGCGCGTCGGGGCGCTGCGCCGGCCGGGCCTGGGCCTGGCCGGAGATCGTGGCGATGTTCACCACCGAGGGGACGAGCCTCTCGACGAGATCGGGCAGCGCCTGATCCGCCGCCTTCGGCGCGGTCGCGGGCGGCGTGTCCTTGGTCTGCGCGACGGCCGCGGGCAGACCGGTTTGCAAGATCGAGGCGGCGCCGAGGCCGAGCGCGAACAGCAGCGCGCCCGCGGCGGCATAGGTGCCGATGCGGCGCGGGAAGCGGGATTTTTCCGATGTCACGAGAGCTGATCTCCAGATGCGAGGGGCGATGGGCAGCCGCTGCGTGGAGCATGTGCGGAGCGCAGCGGGCATGAGCGCATGCCGCGGACGAAACAGTTCGAATATGGCGAAAATCCGGTGTCGGGCCAACCCGTTCATGGCCCAATTCCGGCACAATGCCGGCTGATTCGGGGGCGTTTCGGCCGGCGCCGGGCGTCAGCTGCGCAGCAGCCAGACGCACCCGACGCCGATCACCGCGCCGACAAGGCCCATGATCCGCAGGCGGTTCTCGGGAACCTCCTGCATCTGCGCCATCATGCGCCGCATCCCCTGCGGGAACAGCGCGTAGAGGCCGCCCTCGATCACCAGGACCAGGGCCAACGCCGTCAGCAGATCGTCCATCGTCCCCTTGCCCGCCCCTCGCGGGCCGCGACTCATGCGCCGGAGGGCTATTGATTCTCGGCGCGCCGCGGCGGCTCGGGCGCGGCCGCTCGCGGATTCCGGCAAAGCTGGAACAGCAATTCGGCCGAGGGCGTGCCGACGAGGCGCGTGCCGCTCGTGAGTCCCTCGCGCACGGTCTGCATGCACTGCCAGAACTCGAAGAAGTCCTTGTCCTGGCCGAACGCGCGATTGAAGATCTCCTGCGCCGTGCCCTCGCCCTCGCCGCGCAGGATGTTGGCCTTCTGCTCGGCCTCGGCGCGGATCACGCGCACCCGCTTGTCGGCGTCCGCGCGGATGGTCTGCGATTCCTTGTCGCCCTCGGCGCGGATGCGGATCGCCTCCTGGCGGCGCTGCGTCTCCATGCGCTGCTGGACGGCGTCGGCGTTCTGCTGCGGCAGGTCGATCCGCTTCAGGCGCACGTCGATGATCTCCACGCCGAACCGCTCCATCTCCGTGTGGACGCGCTTCGTGATGTCCTTCATCACCTCGGCGCGCTTGGCGGTCAGCAGGGTCGCGAGATCGACGCGGCTGATCACCTGGCGCACGTTCGACTTGATGATGGCGTTGAGCGGCGCGTCGTCGCGGCGCGATTCGAAATTGTCGATCGAGCGCGCGGTCTGGAAGAACTTCAGCGCGTCGGTGATGCGATAGCGCGTGTAGGTGTCGACGAGGGTCTGCTTCTGGTCCGAGGTGTTGATTTCCCCAAGGTCGGCCTCGAAATCGAGGACACGCCGGTCGAAATAGCTGACGTTCTGGATGAAGGGCAGCTTGAAGTGCAGGCCCGGCTTGCTCTCGAGGCGGACGAACCGCCCGAGCTCGAGAACGATGGCCTGTTCCGCCTCTTTCACCGTGAAGACCGAGGAAAGGCCGACAATGCCGAGGGCGATGATGGCAACGCCGAGTGCGATCAGTCTCTTGGACATTACTGCTGCCCTCCGGGGCGGACTTCGCCATTCGGCGGGCGGGCGGGGGTCTGGCGAAGGCTTTCGAGCGGCAGATAGGGCACGACGCCGCTGCCGTTCTTGCCGGAGTCGATCAGCACCTTGTCCATCTTCATGAGCACGTCGCGCATGGTCTCGAGATAGATGCGCTGGCGCGTGATGTCCTTCGCGCCCTTGTATTGTTCGAACACCGAGAGGAAGCGCCGCGACTCGCCCTCGGCGATGGCGATGCGCTCCGCCTTGTAGGCTTCGCCGGCGCGCGTGATGCGCTCGGCATTGCCCTCGGCCTGCTGCACCTCTTTGTTGCGGTAGGCCTGCGCCTCGTTGATGAGTCGCTCGCGATCGGCGCGCGCCGCCTGCACGGCGCGGAACGCGTCGAGCACCTTGGTCGGGGGATCGATCTTCTGGAGCTGCACGCCCGTCACGCGCACGCCGGTGTTGTAGAGATCGAGGATCTCCTGGATGTGCCTCCTCGCCTCGTCCTCGATTTCCGCGCGTGCCGAGGTGCGGATCACCTCGAAATCGCGGCGGCCGACGATCTCGCGCAGCGCCGCCTCGGCCGCGTCCTTCACGGTCTGCTCGGGCCGGCGGATGTTGAACACGAAATTGCGGATGCCGACCGAGGCCTCGCGCACCTGCCCGCCCTCGGTGAGCGCGCGCGGCGCGAAATCGACCTGCCAGAGCACCGTCGCCTGGATGTCGATGATATTTTCGTCACCGGTGAGCATCAGGCTTTCGCGCTCGAGCGAGCGGCTCTGGCCGGCGCGGCCGCCGGCCGAGATGAAGCCAACCGGCGTCTGCCGGATCGCCGTGACGTTGGGCTTCTGCACCGCCCCGATCGGCGACGGCCAGTTCCAGTGCAGCCCCTGCCCCGTCAGCGAGGTCATCCGTCCGAACACGGTCTCGACGCCCGCTTCCGCCGGGCCGACCTGGTACCATCCGGTCATGAGCCAGCCGAAAACCGCGACGAGGCCGATGATCGCGACGCCGCGCGGCGAACCAAGCCCGCCCGGCAGCATTCCTTTCATCCGGTCGCCGCCGCGGCGCAGCATGTCCTCGAATTTCGGCGGGCCGCCGAACGGTCCGGTGCCGCGCCCGCCCGGATTGGGGCCGCCACCCCAAGGGCCGCGCGGCTTCCCGCCGCCGTTGCCGCTGTTGCCCGAGCCGCCCCACGGGCCGCCCGAACCGCTATTGTCCTTCCATGGCATATTCTGATCTTTCCTTCCCGTGGCGGCCTGCAGGCCTGCGCCGCCCGGCTGAAACGCCGCCGCTTATAGGGTAGGCCCGATAGCGGCGCAATGAAGGCAGCGTACTGGATATGGCCAAGAAACGCGCCTAAGTGATAACCGAAACACGATATTTGGCAGCGGGGCGCGGAAATTCAATCATGCCTACGGTAACCGAAAGCGCGGTCCTGGCCGCGTTGCGCAAAGTCATCGATCCGGTGCGCAAGGCCGACGTCGTCGAACTCGGCATGGTGTCGGGCCTCGTCGTGAAGGGCGGCAACGTCGCCTTCGCCATCGAGGTGGATCCGGCCCGCGGTCCGGCGCTGGAACCGCTGCGGCAGGAAGCCGAGCGCCTGGTCCAGGCCCTGCCCGGCGTCACCTCGGCCACCGTCGTGCTGACCGCGCATCGCGCCGGCGGGCCGCAGGCGCAGCGCCCGCCGCACGGGCACACCCATCAGGCGCCGGCAAAGACCCCGGCGCCGGGCATCCGCTCGATCGTCGCCGTGGCCTCGGGGAAAGGCGGGGTCGGCAAGTCCACGACCGCGGCCAATCTCGCGCTGGCGCTTGCCGCCGAGGGGGCGCGCGTCGGCCTGCTCGACGCCGACGTGTACGGTCCCTCGATGCCCCGCATGATGGGCGTGCGCGGCAAGCCCTCGACCCCGGATGGCAAGACGCTCGAGCCGATGCGCAATTACGGCGTCGCGATCATGTCGATGGGATTCCTCGTCGACGAGGAAACGCCGATGATCTGGCGCGGACCGATGGTCATGAGCGCCATCCAGCAGATGCTGCGCGACGTCAACTGGGGCGAGCTCGACATCCTCGTCGTCGACATGCCGCCCGGCACCGGCGACGCGCAGCTGACCCTGGCGCAGCAGGTGCCGCTCGCCGGGGCCGTCATCGTTTCGACGCCGCAGGACATCGCGCTGCTCGATGCGCGCAAGGGCCTCAACATGTTCCGCAAGGTCGACGTGCCGGTGCTCGGCATCGTCGAGAACATGAGCTATTTCGCGTGCCCCAACTGCGGCCACCGCACCGACATTTTCGCGCATGGCGGCGCCAGGCGGGAGGCCGAGCGCCTCGGCGTCGAATTCCTGGGCGAGATCCCGCTCGACATCGCGATCCGCGAAACCTCGGACAGTGGGCAGCCCATCGTCGTGTCGCAGCCCAACAGCCCGCACGCGAAATCGTATCGCGGGATCGCGCGGCGGCTGCTCGAGAAGCTCGCGCCTTCGGGCGCCCGGCGCGCGCCGCCGAAGATCGTGGTGCAGTAGCGGCCGCAGGGTCCGCAATTTCACCTGTGCCGCGGCCATATGCGGCGTCGCGCCTTGACCGCCTCCGCCTGCGCGCCCAAGATTGCAGGCAAGGTGCTTCCGCCGCTTGCCGTCGCATGCGGGCCAGCGACACCGGGAGGAGTCACGCTATGCTGAGAGCTCTCGCGACCGCGGCTGCGGTCACGGCGTTGTCGGCCGGCTTCGCCGGCGCGCAGACCAAGTGGGATATGCCGACCGCCTATCCCGCGACCAATTTCCATACCGAGAACGCGGCGCAGTTCGCCAAAGACGTCGATTCGGCGACGGGCGGCAAGATCAAGATCCAGATTCACGCCAGCGCCTCGCTCTTCAAGGCGCCCGAGATCAAGCGGGCCGTGCAGGGCAACCAGGCCCAGCTCGGCGAGATCCTGCTGGTCAACTTCGAGAACGAGAACGCGCTCTACGGCGCCGACGGCGTGCCGTTCCTCGCCACGAGCTACGCCGACGCGATGAAGCTCTGGAAGGCGCAGAAGCCGATGATCCAGGCGCTGCTCGAGAAGCAGGGCATGACGGTTCTCTACACCGTACCCTGGCCGCCCCAGGGCATCTATTCCAAGAAGCCGATCAACAGCGCGGCCGACATGAAGGGGCTGAAGTTCCGCTCCTACAGCCCGGCCACCGCCCGGCTCGCCGAACTCGTGGGCGCGCAGCCGGTCACGATCCAGGCCGCGGAACTCGCGCAGGCGCTCGCGACCGGCGTCGTCGAATCCTACATCTCCTCGGGCTCGACGGGCTACGACACGAAGACCTACGAGCACGTGAAGTATTGGTACGATACGCAGGCCTGGCTGCCGAAGAACGCCGTCATCGTCAACAAGAAGGCGTGGGACGCGCTCAGCAAGGGCGAGCAGGAAGCCGTTTCGAAAGCCGCGGCCGCCGCGGAAACGCGCGGCTGGAAGGTTTCCGAAGAGAAGAACGGCTGGTACGTCGACCAGCTCAAGGCCAAGGGCATGTCGATCGAGAAGCCCTCGGCCCAGCTCACGGCCGATCTCAAGAAAGCCGGCGAAGCGCTGCTCGCCGACTGGCTCAAGAAGGCCGGCTCCGACGGCCAGAAGCTCGTGGACGATTACAAGAAGATGTAATGCGCCGCGCTCTCGACGCACTCTACGACGCCGCCGGTTATCTGGCGGCGTTTTTCTTGGTGATGACGCTCGTCTGGGTATGCGTCGGCATCGCGGGGCGGTTCTTCTCGTTCTACGTCCGCGGCACCGACGCCTACGCCGGGTATACGATGGCGGCCTGCGCGTTCCTCGCTCTCGCGCACACGCTGAAGCGCGGCGAGCACATTCGCGTCGAACTGATCCTCCAGAAGTCCGGACCGCGCCTGCGCCGCGTTCTTCAGCTCTGGTCTTACGCGGCGGCGACGCTGCTGGCCGCGCTCTTCGCCTTTTTCAGCGTGCGGCTCGCCTGGCAGTCCTACGCGTTCAACGACATCTCCACGGCGAACGACGCCACGCCGCTGTGGATTCCGCAGATCGCCATGGCCGCGGGCACGATCGTCCTGTTCGTCGCATTCGTCGACGAGCTCGTGATCGAGTGGCGCGGCACGCGGCGCCCGCCGGAACCGGGCGCGGCGGCAACGCATCACGAATAGACGGCGGCGATGGACATCCTCGTCGCCGTGCTGCTGATCGTCGTGCTGTTCGCGCTGCTCGGCAGCGGCGTCTGGATCGGGCTGGCACTCGGCGGAGTCGCGTGGATCGGCATGATCCTGTTCTCGACGCGGCCCGCCGGCGACGCGATGGCGGTGACGATCTGGGGCGCCGCCTCGTCGTGGACGCTGACCGCGCTGCCGCTGTTCGTCTGGATGGGCGAAATCCTGTTCCGCACGCGGCTTTCCGAAGACATGTTCAAGGGCCTTTCGCCTTGGCTGCAATGGCTGCCCGGGCGGCTGTTGCATACGAACATCGTCGGCTGCGCGATCTTCGCCGCCGTCTCGGGCTCGTCGGCCGCGACCTGCGCCACGATCGGCAAGATGACACTGCCCGAGCTCAAGAAACGCGGCTATCCCGACGACAAGGTGATCGGAACGCTCGCCGGCGCCGGCACGCTCGGCCTGCTCATACCGCCCTCGATCATCATGATCGTCTACGGCGTCTCCGCCGAAGTTTCGATCGCGAAGCTGTTCATCGCCGGCATCGTGCCCGGGCTGCTGCTGTCGATACTCTTCATGGGCTACGTCATCGTGTGGGCGATCATGAACCCGCGCGCGAGTCCGCCGGCCGAGGGCGGCACCGGTTTCGTCGAAAAGCTCTCGGCATCGCGCCATTTGCTCCCCGTGATCGCGCTGATCCTGTTCGTGCTCGGCTCGATCTATCTCGGCTGGGCGACGGCGACGGAGGCGGCGGCGTTCGGGGTCGTGGGCTCGCTCGTCCTCTCCGCGCTGCAGGGATCGCTCACGCGCGAGACGTTCCGTACGAGCCTCATGGGCGCCACGCGCCTCTATTGCATGATCGCGCTGATTCTCGCCGGCGCGCAGTTCCTCACGATTTCGATGGGCTATATCGGCCTGCCGCGGGCGCTGGCGGATTTCATCGCCGGCCTCGGCCTGTCGCAGTTCGCGCTGATCGCGGCGCTGACGGTCTTCTACATCGTGCTCGGCTGCTTCCTCGACGGAATCTCGATGGTCGTTCTGACGATGGCCATCATCCTGCCGACGGTGCAGAAAGCCGGCATCGATCTCATCTGGTTCGGCATCTTCGTCGTGCTCGTCGTCGAAATGGCGCAAATCACGCCGCCGGTCGGCTTCAACCTGTTCGTGCTCCAGGGCATGACCGGCCGCCAGATGACCTATGTCGCGCGCACCGCCGTGCCGATGTTCCTGCTGATGGTGGTGGCGGTGCTGATGATCTATTTCCTGCCCGGTCTCGTCACCTTCCTGCCCGACCGGATGATCGGCAAGGGCTGACGGCGCTCGGCCGAGAGGCCGAGCTTCCGGCGAAGCGGGGCTTCGGCACAGTGGAGTGTGCGCCGCTTGACTCGATCTGCCGCGCGCCCGCATCGTCCGCCTTCAATCGGGAGGAGACGATGCTCTACTACGGCTATTTCCGGTCCTCGGCCTCGTTTCGCGTGCGCATCGCGTTCGGGCTGAAGGGGCTGTCGCCGGAGTTCAAGTCGATTCACCTGCGCAAGGGCGACCAGTTCGCCGCCGCCTACACGAAGTACAATCCGCAGGAGCAGGTGCCGACGGTCGTCACCGACGCCGGCGACATCCTCGTGCAATCGCCGGCGATCCTCGAATGGCTCGAAGAGACGCATCCCAATCCGCCGCTCCTGCCGAAGGACCCGATCGAGCGCGCCCGCGTTCGCGCCCTTGCGATGGTCGTCGGTTGCGACATCCACCCGATCGACAATCTTCGCGTCCTCACCTACCTGCAGAAAGTGTTGCAGGTGAGCGAGGGCCAGTTCGAGGACTGGTTCAATCATTGGATCGCCCTCGGCTTCCGCGGCCTCGAGGGCATGCTGTCCGGCCATCCCCAGACCGGCACCTACTGCCACGGCGAAACGCCGACCCTGGCGGACGTTTACCTCGTGCCGCAGGTGTTCAACTCGTTCCGCTTCAAGCTGCCGCTGGCGCCGTATCCGAACATCAAGCGCATCTACGACAACTGCATGAAGCTGCCCGCCTTCGACAAGGCGCACCCCAAGAACCAGCCCGATTTCGAGCCCTGAACAGGCGCGCCGCTACGGCCGGCCCTGTGGCCGGAAACGTCTGGTTAACCATTTCGCACTAGCCTGCCCCGTGTTAACGCTTCGTTGGCATAAGACTTGCAACGAAATCAGGGGTTTCGTAGCAAGAAACCAGCGACACGCGGACAAACCGGGGCCATCGATCATGGGTCGTGCGTGCCTTCAAGCCATCTTCCTCGCCTGCGCCGGGCTTGCGTCCGCCGGAGGCGTCGCAGCCGCTGCAGAAGCGCGGCCGCCGCTGCCTGCTGGCGCTGAATCGCGGCCCGTTCCGTATCGAGCCGATCTTTACGCTGAGGCCACGCCGGTAAAGCCGGTTGGCGCCACTGCGGAGAAGCGGCGCGCCGCTGCGCGCCCGCAGACCAAGGAAAAACCCCGCCTCGCTGCGAAGGCCGCGAAGCAAAAGGCGGCGCACACGGCCGCGGCCAAGCGGCATCCCGTGGCCGCCGCCGCCGTTCCCGAACAGCCGCCGCGCGCCACTGCCGCCGGCCGCGCCAAGGAACTGGAGCGCCGACTCGACATTCTCATGCCCGGAACGAAACTCGGCGAGACGATCGAAGATCGGGAGAATCCGTCCTGGCGCCGCGCGCGCCGCGGCGATCCCGCCGGCGAGCACAACGCGCTCGCGGTGCCGCTGGACGACGCGGGCAAATCCGGCTTCTTGGCGCGCGGGTATCATGCACAGCCGGACGTGCAAAATCCGCACGGCAATACCGGCGCCACCTTCGGCCTGCGCACGCGCTTCTAGGCCGAGGACCCGGCGTTTTCCCCGGCCGCGCGGCCTCGCGGCGAGGGGGCGCGCATCGGCGAACAGTGACGCCGCCCACACTGTTTCAACTTCTTGTCAACGCGCAGGATGCTTCAATCTCGCCCGCGGCGCCGTGACGGCGCCGCCCGCGCGATGGCGCGGCAAATGCGTGCCAAGGAGGCTCACCAAATGGCGTCGACGATCAAGAAACTCCCGCGGGGCAAGACAATCGTTCCCTGGACGGCCGCGCAAAACCGGGAATTCCTTGCGATCCGCAAGCGCGCGGTGGCGCTGTCGGACAAACTGACCGACGCCGACTTCGACGCCAAGGGCAACCCGGTCGGACGCTGGGCCAAGATTCTCGACGATCTCGAGAAATGGGCCAAGAAACACAAGGTGAAGCTCGAAACGCACGAGCACGATCACGGCAAGGGCGCGGCCGCAGCGCCGGGCGGGCCGACGCCCTACGCATCGGGCTACTGCCCGGCCACCACGACGTCCACCGAGACGTTCGACCTGATGAACGGCGGCAAGTACACGTTCAACTACGAGTGCACGCTGAAGCGCAAAGGCCTGTTCGGCCGCTGCATTTACAGGTGCACGAGCTCCGGCTTCTCGCTCGACTGAGCTTCGGCGGGCGCCCGCGCCCGCCCCACTTGCCTGTCGTCTCGCGCGCCGGTGGGTAGAGTGGAGCCGGCGCGCGCTGGCGCTTGTCGTTCGCACGCGAGCCCCTCCTATAGGGGCGCCATACCCGGGGTGACCCTCGGTATTGGCATGAATTTTCCCGAAGCGCTGACGTTCGACGACGTGCTGCTGGTGCCGGCGCGCTCTGCCGTTTTGCCGGCGCAGACCGACACGAAGACCCGCGTGACGCGCGGCATCGAGCTGCGCATCCCCCTCCTCTCCTCGGCCATGGATACGGTGACGGAAAGCGCGCTCGCGATCGCGATGGCGCAGGCCGGCGGGATCGGCATTCTCCACAAGAGCATGTCGATCGAGGCGCAAGCCGCCGAGGTGCGGAAGGTCAAGAAATACGAATCCGGCATGGTGGTGAACCCGGTCACCATCACGCCCGACAAGAAACTCTCCGACGCCAAGAAGCTGATGACCGAGCACAGGATCTCGGGCATCCCCGTCGTCGAGAAAGGCGGCAAGCTGGTCGGCATCCTCACCAACCGCGACGTGCGCTTCGCCACCGACCCGAAGCAGCCGATCGCCGAACTGATGACGCAGCAGAACCTCGTGACGGTCCGCGAGGGCGTGGACCGCAACGAGGCCAAGCGGCTGCTGCACAAGCACCGCATCGAGAAGCTGCTGGTGGTGGACAAGGATTACCGCTGCGTCGGCCTCGTGACGGTAAAGGACATCGAAAAGGCCGAGCGCCATCCGAACGCGTCCAAGGACGAGCAGGGCCGCCTGCGCGTCGGCGCCGCCACCGGCGTCGGCGACGATGGCGTGAAGCGCGCGGAAGCCCTGTTCGATGCCGGCGTCGACATCATCGTCGTCGATACCGCGCACGGGCACTCCGAGGGCGTGCTGAAATCGGTGGACCGCATCCGCCGCCTCTCCAACTACACGCAGATCATCGGCGGCAACGTCGCCACGGCCGAGGGCGCCAAGGCGCTCATCGACGCGGGCGTCGACGGCATCAAGGTGGGCATCGGGCCCGGCTCGATCTGCACCACGCGCATCGTGGCCGGCGTGGGCGTGCCGCAGCTCTCGGCGATCATCGATTGCGCCGAGGAGAGCGCGAAGCACAACATTCCGGTGATCGCCGACGGCGGCGTGAAATATTCGGGCGATCTCGCCAAGGCGATCGCGGCCGGCGCCGGTTGCGCGATGATCGGCTCGCTGCTCGCCGGCACCGACGAGGCGCCGGGCGAGGTCTATCTCTACGAAGGCCGCTCCTACAAATCCTATCGCGGCATGGGCTCGCTGGGCGCAATGGCGCGCGGCTCGGCCGACCGCTACTTCCAGCAGGAGGTGGCCGACACGCTGAAGCTCGTGCCCGAGGGCATCGAAGGCCAGGTGCCCTACAAGGGGCCGGTGGCCAACGTCATCCACCAGCTCGTCGGCGGCCTGCGCGCCGCGATGGGCTACACCGGCGCGCGCAACATTGCGGACTTCCAGAAGAACGCGAAATTCATCCGCGTCACCGGCGCGGGCCAGCGCGAGAGCCACGTGCACGACGTCACCATCACGCGGGAGGCGCCCAATTACCGGCGCCTTTAGACTGCCGTGAATTTGGGGGCGCGCATACAGGCGGCGATCGAACTGCTCGACCGCATCGAGACGCCGCCTCGCGGCGAGGAATCCCTGCCCGCCGACGCCGTGCTCAACGCCTATTTCCGCAGCCGTCGCTATATCGGCGCCAAGGACCGCCGTGCGATCGGCGATGCCGTGTTCCAGACCTTGCGCCAGCGCGCGACGATCGACTGGCTGCTGGCGAACCCGGGGGGCTTGCCGGCGAACAACCGGTTCCGGGCGATCTGGACCTTCGCCGTGCATGGCGACGCGGCGCCCGAGGCGCTTGCCGCCGCCTGCGACGGTGCGCGCCATCACCCGGCGCCGCTGACCGAAGACGAAGCGCGCCGCGTGCGCATCATCGACCTGCTGCACGACGTGCCGCCACAGCTCGCCGACCAGACGAGTTTTCCCCGCTGGCTCGCGCCCGAGATCGAGCGCCAGTTCGGGGCGGCCGTATGGCCGGAAATGATCGCATTTACGCAGGCGGCGCCGACGGATTTGCGCGTGAACACGCTGAAGGCCACGCGCGACGAGGCGGCCGCGGCGCTGGCG
>CAZUYG010000024.1:0-13094 GCA_964624265.1 uncultured Candidatus Odyssella sp. | reverse complement strand
GACGTGTTCTCGACCATACCGCATGGCGGCGGCGGCTTCGGCGACCCGCTCGAGCGCGATCCGGCGCTCGTGCTCCGCGACGTCGCCGAGCGCATGGTCACGGCCGAGGGCGCGCGGGGCCACTACGGCGTCGTGCTCGCGGGCGAACCGCTCCGCGTGGATGTCGACGCGACAGCGCAGCTGCGCGCGGCCGTGCGAAGGCAGCGCACCGGCAAGCCCGAGACAACGCGTTCCGCGAACGGCGGCGCACGTGCGGGCACGCATGGTTCGGGCATCGTGCGGAAGAACGGGCACTGGGAATGCGCCGCGTGCGAAATGTCGCTCGGGCCGGTCGAGACGAACGCGAAAGAGGCTTGTTCGCATCGATATACGACGCTCGCGGCCGCCGGCCCGCTCGTCGCGCCGCGCAGCGCGGGCGAAAGCCGGAAATTCCGGCTCAGCGAATACAGCTGCCCGAATTGCGGAACGCTGCTCGCCGTCGATCAAACCTTGAAGACGGTGGAGGCGCACTGGCACGACGTCCGGCCTGCTTAGCGGACGCAAGACGAAACTCGGTCAAAATCGTTCGGCGAAAAAGGGAGGAAACGATGAAGATCATGCACCTGTTGGGCATGTCGCGACGAACTGCCCTGGCGTTACTGCTGTCCGGGATGACGGCGGCCTATGGCGCGTCGATACCCGGCGCCAATGCCGAAGCGCGCGGAGAGCCGATCAAGATCGGCGCCATCTTCTCCACGACCGGAAATTTCGCCGGCCTGGGATCGGAAGCGCTCGCGGGCGCGCAGATTCTGGTCGAAGAGATCAACGCGGCGGGCGGCATCAATGGCCGGCCGCTGCAGCTTATCCACGCCGACGACGAATCGCGGCCGGAACAGGCCGTCTCCCAGCTGAAGCGATTGCTTCAGCGCGAGCGCGTGGTCGCCATCGCCGGCCCCGCCTCCACGGGGGTCAGCGCAACGCTCTCGCCGATCCTGAACGAAAGCAAAGTCGCGGCGGTCGGCTGCATCTGCTTCATGGGGCCGATCACGCGCTACGAGTTCAGCTCGTTCCCGCTCTACGGGATCATGGATACGCTGGGCGAATTCGCGAAATCGCGGAACGTCAAGAAGATCGGCGCCATCAGCCAGGCCGGCGCGTTGGCCGAGCTGGTCAAGAAAACGCAGCTTCCGGTGCTGGAAAAGCTCGGCTACGAGATCGTCGGGTTCGAGCAGTTCCAGGCGAATGACACGGACCTTACGCCGCTGCTGGCGCGGCTTCAGTCGAAGGGCGCCCAGATGATCTTCGCCGCGGCCTCGGGCGCGCCCGTCGCGCTGATCGCCAAGAACTTCAAGCAGGTCAACTATCCGGGCGTGTTCTGGACCTATGGCGGCAACGCGACGGCCACGTTCATCAATCTCGTCGGCGACGCCGCGGATGTCGTGAACATGGGCGGATACAAGATCCTGGTCTATCGCGAGCTGCCTGACAGCGATCCGGTGAAGGCGAAGCTCGCGTCCTTCGCGGAAAAATACGTCAAGAAAACCGGGAAGGAGCCGGGTCTTTACGCAGCTTTCGGCTACGACACGGCGCTGTCCCTCGCGGAGGCGATTCGCGTCGCCGGAGCCGATCGCGAGAAGATTCGCGACGCGCTCGAAGCGCAAAAGAATCTCCGCACGCTCAACGGCGTCATCAACCGCTCGGACAAGCAGCACAACGGTCTCGAGACCGATTGGGTGAAGGTCCGCGTGAACGCGGCTGAAAAGAAGTATCAGCTCGCCAAATGACGCCGTAGGAACCGGCGGAATGGAAGGCCTGTGGCTTCAGGTCCTCTTCGGAGGGCTGACGTCGGGCAGCATCTATGCGCTCGTGGCGGTGGGCCTCGCGGTAATCTACCGCGCGACCCGCGTGATCAACTTCGCTCACGGCGAGTTCGTCGTCATCGGCGCGCTCACCGCCACGACGTTCGTCGATCCGCTCGGCCTGCCGCTTGCCGCGGCGGCGCTCATCGGCGTCGCCGCGGCGGGCGCGAGCGGCTTCCTGCTGGAACGCGTCGTCTTGCGGCCGATGAGCAACAAGCCGCCGTTCGTTCTGATTCTCTGCACGCTGGGATGCTCGATCGCGTTTCGCGGCGCGGCCATGCTGCTCTGGGGCAAGGATCCGCTTCGCCTGCCGCCGTTCTCGGGTGAAGTTCCGTGGCGCATCGGCGGCGCGGCGATCCTTCCGCAGGCCTTGTGGGTCCTCGGCGTCACGGCTGCAGTCATGGTGCTGATTGGAGCCGCGCTCCAACGCACCGCTTACGGAAAGGCGGTGCGCGCCTGCGCGGAGAACCCGGCCGCGGCCAGCCTGGTCGGCATCGACGTCAAATCCATGATCGCATGGACTTACGTTGCCAGCGCCGGTCTCGGCGGCGTCGCGGGCATCCTGATATCGCCGATCGCGGCCATCGATTTCCAGGCCGGCCTGCTGCTCGCGATCAAGGGGCTGACGGCCGCGATCATCGGGGGACTCGACCGCATCAGCGGCGTCGTGCTGGGCGGGCTGCTTCTCGGCGTCATCGAGGCCTATGCGTCGGCCTTCATTTCGTCGGTGATGAAGGATGCGCTGGCGTTCGGAATCCTGATCGCTCTGCTGATGCTGCGGCCCCAGGGCCTTCTGGGCCTGCACAGAGCGCGATGAACATGCATCTCCCCGTCGAGGCCAATCGGGCGCGGGTCACGGCGCGCTCCACCGCGTGGCTCGTCGCAGCCGTCGTCGCGGCCGCGATACCCGCGGTGCTGTTTCACGACTCCTATCTGATGGGAACGTTCGCGAGCATCGTGATCTTCGGAATCGTGCTGGTGGGGCTCGATCTCGTCATCGGGTACGGCGAGCTGCTCGCCTTCTCGCACGGCGCGTTCTTCGCGCTCGGCGCCTATGTGATGGGCGTGCTGTCCGCGCGTTACGGCGTGCCGTTGCTGGCCGGCGCCGCCATCGCGATCGCCGCGAATGCCGTGCTCGCGCTGCTGATCGGCGCCGCGACGCTGCGCCTGCAGGGATACTATCTCGCCGTTGCCACGCTCGGCTTCGGCATCATCGTCGTCGAAATGCTGGGCGCGTTCGTCGACCTCACCGGCGGATGGTCGGGGTTGCGCGGCATGGCGCCCACCGCCGTCTTCGGCTACCGCGTGACGGAAGACGTCGAATTCTACGCCATCGGTGCCGTCGTTCTCATCATCGGCATCGCGCTGGCGCGCAACATCATGCATTCGCGGTTTGGCCGCGCCGTTCGTGCCTCGGGCAGCGATACTTTGGCTGCCGAGATGCTCGGCATTCCGACCGCGCGCATCCGGCTCAATCTGTTCGTGATCGGCGCCCTCTACGCATCGGTTGCCGGCAGCCTCTACGCGGCCTTCCTGCGCGTCGTCACACCCGCCAATTTCGACGTCGTCACGTCGATCGACATGGTGCTGATGCTGTTCCTGGGCGGAAAGGAAACGCTGTGGGGACCGCTGCTTGGCGCCACGATCCTTCGCCTGCTGCCGGACTTGGCCGAGGGCTTCAACGACTACAAGACACTCGTTCAGGGCATCCTGTTCGTCGCGGTTCTGATGTTCTTCCCGCGTGGCCTCGCGGGGCTCTTGTTGCACTTTCGAGACGCTGGCCGGCGCGGCCGCGCGCCCGAGTCGGCCCAGCAAGATCGCGCCGCGACGAAGACCGGCATTGACGCTTTCGTCGCGCACAACATCGTTGCCTCTTCAAGCCCGGCTTCCAAGAATGCCGTGTCGGGCGCGGCGAATGTTCTTCACGTGGAACGGCTTTCGAAAAGCTTCGGCGGCGTCGCCGCAGTCGCGGACGTATCGTTCGGGCTGCGGGCCGGACAGTTGAAGGCCGTCATCGGCCCCAATGGCGCGGGAAAGACCACGCTCTTCAACCTGCTGACGGGTGTCCTTGAGCCCGATTCCGGCTCGCTGCACCTGTATGGGCGTCCGTTTTCGGCGGTAAGACCGCACCGTATCGCGCGGCAGCATGTAGCGCGGACCTTTCAGTCGCCGCGGCTGTTCGCGAACATGACGGTCCTCGAGAACGTGCTCGTTGGGCGCCACACGAAACTACGCGCCGGCCTGGCAAACGCGATCCTGCCGAATCGCGACACCCGCCTCGAGGAACAAGAAGCGGTGCAAAGCGCAACGGCTCTGCTGCAAACGCTGGGACTCGCGCATTTGGCGAATGGAAGCATCGATACGCTCGCGTTCGGCCAGCGTCGGCTGTTGGAGATTGCCCGTTGCCTGGCGATGGAGCCGCGAATCCTGCTCCTCGACGAGCCGGCGGCCGGCCTGAACGACACCGAAAAGGGCGAGTTGAGAGAGCTGCTTCTCGGATTGCAGGGGGCCGGCATCACGATCCTGCTCGTCGAGCACGATATGCGGCTGGTCATGAGCGTCGCCGAGGAGATCGTCGTTCTCGATCATGGCGCAAAGATCGCCGAGGGATCGCCGGAGCAGATCCGGTCCGACAAGGCCGTGCTCGAGGCCTATCTCGGCGCGGAGGCGACGCATGCTTGAGGTCGACAAGATCTCAAGCGGCTACGGCAAGCTCGCGGTCCTCCGCGACGTCGGGCTGTCGGTCCGCGAGCGCGAGATCGTCGTCATTCTGGGGGCTAACGGCGCCGGAAAGAGCACGCTGCTGCGCACGCTTTCCGGCCTGATCCGGGCAACCAGCGGATCCGCCCGCCTCAATGGCGAGGAAATGGTGGGGCAGGCTCCGCATCGCCTTGCGAGGCAAGGCATTGCCCATGTCCCCGAAGGCCGTGGAATCTTCGCCGATCAGTCCGTCCAGGACAATCTCGAGCTTGGCGCCTTCGGCTGGGCGCGCGGGCGCCGCTCCAAGATGGCGTCGGAGTTCGAGCGCGTCTACGCCTTGTTCCCGGCCCTGGCCGAACGTCGGCGCCAGCGCGCGGGAACTCTGAGCGGCGGCCAGCAGCAAATGGTGGCGATCGGGCGCGCGCTCATGGCGCGCCCCAAGCTGGTGCTGCTGGATGAGCCTTCGCTCGGCCTGGCACCGCTCGTCGTTTCCGCGATTTTCGAAACCATTCGGCAGCTTCGAGAAAGCGGGATGGCTATACTCCTGGTCGAACAAAACGCTCGGGCGGCCCTGTCACTTGCCGACCGCGCCTACGTGCTGAACATCGGGCGCATTGTAGCGAGCGGCGCAGCACATGAACTCGCCAAAGACCAGCAGATCCAGCGCAGCTATCTCGGCGGAATTGAACGGTGAGGCTTCGCATCGTGATCGGGCCATGGACCAAGGTTGTTCCGTGGCGACTGCATCACCGGGGCGGCCAGCTCGTGGGGTGAAGAAGCGCCTCAAAGAAATACGGCGCCGCCATCGACCATGAGGGTCTGGCCGGTGATGAAGCGGCTCGATTCGCCCGCCAGGAACAGAACGGCTCCGACAACGTCGTCCGGCTGCAGCATGCCGGCAAGGCTCTGGCCGCCGGCGACGATCTTCATCTGGCGATCGAGTTTGTCGCCGAAGAACTCCTTCGTTCCTTCGGTGGGGATCGCCGTGGGCGCGACCGCATTGACGCGAATGCCGTCGCGGCCGAGCTCGCGTGCCAGCGCCCGGGTGAGCGCGATCACGGCGCCCTTGGACGTCGAATAGTGCAGCGCGTAGGGCATGCCCATGACGGCGGCCAGCGAGGCGACGTTGACGATCGAGCCGCCTTTCTGCGCGCGCATATGCGGGATCGCGGCGCGGCAGCAGTTCCAGACGCCTTTGACGTTGACTGCCATGCACGAATCCCACTCGGCCTCGTCGATGGCTTCCGCGCGTCCGCCGCGCAGGCCGCCGTAGAGCGCGGCGTTGTTGACGAGCACGTCGATGCGGCCGAAGCGATCCGCCGCGAGCTTCGCCATCGCCGCAACGCTCGCGAAATCGGCCACGTCGACGCGCGCGCCGGCCGCCGGGGCCGCGCCGAGCATGTCGAGCGTCTCCGCGACATCGTCGCGATCCGCGACGACGACGTTCATGCCCGCGGCGGCCATGGCCTTTGCGTAGGCTTGGCCGAGGCCGCGCGCGGCGCCGGTGACGATCGCCGTCTTGCCCTCGAGGCTCATCGCATCGCTCACGCGGCAGCCACGGCGACGGGTTCGTCGCGGATCATGCGTTCGACCATGCGCCGGGCCTGGATGCCGGCGCGGTCCGCGGCGATATCGAGCCGCGGCGCGCTCGGCGCCAGATCGATGTTCTCCTGCTGGCCCTTGATCATGGCGAGATCCTCCTGGAACGCGGTGTGCACGAGCTGGAAATCGACCTCGGCGATCGACGGATCGTCCTTGGCGAAGTTCTGCGCCTGGGCCCAGAAGTAATGCGAGGTGCGCTCCGTCTCGGGCGTGATCGCGTTGAGATTCCAGGTGGTGACGCCGCGGCTGCGGTCGCCGCCGCGCGCGCCGGTGCCGGCATGCGCCGCGCCGATGTCGATCCGCACGAAGGCCGGCGGCGTGAAGATCGTGTTCATCCAGCGGTCGACGCGATCCTGTTTCGCGAATTTCGCGAGCAGCCGGAAATAGGGCGGCACCGGCGTGTTCAGCACCCAGCGATCCACGCTGATGCGCTCGCCCTCCACCTTGTATTCGACCGGAATGTCGTTCGCGGGAATGGCCGTGTCCGCCAGCGTCGTCAGGTGCAGCGCAGGCAAATGCGTCAGGTCCATGAGGTTCTCGACGACGAGCAAATAGTTGCCCTCGACCGCAAGCCGCTCGCCCCGCCAGTTCCAGGCGGGATCGCTCATCACGCCGAAATCGGGAATGCGGGCGGGATCGGCGAGGGCCGGATCGCCCATCCAGATCCAGACCCAATGATGCTTCTCGGCCACGGGATAGCTGCGCACGCGGGCCGATGCCGGGATCGTCTCCTGCGTCGGGATGTGCACGCAGGCGCCGCTCGCGTCGAATTGCAGGCCGTGATAGCCGCACTCCACCCTGTCGCCGCGCAGGCGCCCGCGCGAGAGCGGCGCGTGCCGATGGCAGCAGCGGTCCTCGAGCGCCACCGGCGCGCCGTCGGGCTTGCGATAGAACACCACCGGCTCGCCGAGCAACACGCGGCGAAAGAGCTTGAGCCGCTGGATCTCGTGGTCCCAGCCGGCGACGTACCAGCAATTCTTGAGATACATGCTTCCTCCTTGCGCGCGCGGCGGACTCAGGTCGACCACATGGGCTCGGCGGCGCGCGCCGCCGTTTCGCGCAGCACGCGCCGCAGCACTTTGTTGGTCGCGTTTTTCGGCAGTTCGTCCATGAACAGGTAGACGCGCGGGCGCTTGTAGTCGGCGAGGCGGCTGCCGCGCAGGAAACGATCGAGGTCCGACTCGGCCAATCCGGCGGACTTGGCGACGACGCAGGCGACGACGACCTCGCCCCATTTCTGGTCCGGCGCGCCGACGACGCTGCATTCGCGCACGCCCTCGTGCTGGAGCAGCGCGGCTTCGACCTCTTCGGGATAGATGTTCTCGCCGCCCGAGATGATCATGTCGTCGACGCGGCCTTTGAGATCGAAGTCGCCGTCCTCGCGCCGCGCCGCGATGTCGCCGGTGCGATACCAGCCCGATTGCAGCTTGGCGGCGGTCGCATCGGGCCGATTCAGATAGCGGGTGAACGTGGCGTCGGCCGTGGCGTCCACGAGCAGTTCGCCATCCTCGCCGACCGGCGCCTCGTCGTGCACCGAGCCGCCGAAGCGCCCGACGCGCACCTGCGAATAGTAACCGGGGCGATAGGTGTGCGGGCGGCCCACCGGATTGGGCATGTAGAGCGCATTCATCACTTCGGTGGTGCCGTAGATGTTCGTGATCCGCCCGCCGAACATCTGGCCGACCCGATCGAGCAGCGGCCCGGGCATCGGCGCGCCCGCATAAACGACCGTTTCCACCGAGGCCATCTTCTCGCGCGCGAAGTTCGGCGCGCTCAGGATCGCGTGAAAATGCGTGGGCGTGCCGTAGAGCAGCGTGATTCGCTCGCGCTCGATCGTGTCCACCGCTTTGGCGGGATCGAACGCGGAGCAAACGTAATAGGTGCCGTCGAAGCCGAGTGCGCCGAGCAGGACCGAATAGAACCCCACCACGTGGAATAGCGGCATGAGGCCGAGCACGCGATTGTGCGTGCCGTGCGTCATGCCGCATTGGGTCGCCATGTAGAGGAGACGCGCTTCGGCGGCGCGCTGCGGAAGCTCGGCGCCTTTCGGCAGTCCCGTCGTGCCGGAGGTGTAGAAGACGAACGCCGTGGCGTCGCGTGCCGGCCGGGCGTAAGCGGGGAGGGCGCTTGCGTCGCCGGCGCAGGCGGCGAGATCGGTGCTGTTCTCCACGATTCCACCGGCGGTGATCACCGGCGCGCCGGGCGGCAAGGCGTCGCGCGCGGCGGCGGCGAAAGCCCGGTCGGATGCCACGATCGCCGCGCGCATCGTGCCCTGCCGGATCAATTCGCCGACATCTTCGGGCTTCAGGCGGGCATTGATCAGCGCCGGAACGGCGCCGAGCCGGTCAAGCGCGAGCAGGGCCAGCGCGTGGTCGTAGAGATTCGGCAGGCACGTGGCCACGCGGTCGCCGGCCGCGATGCCGCGCTGCGCGAGCCCGGCGGCCACGCGGTCGATCTCGGTCAGCAGCTCCGCATAGGCGAGCCTGCGCCCGGAGCGGTCGTCGACGATCGCAAGCTGGCGTGGCGCGCGGCTCGCGGCGAGCCGCACGAGATCATGAACGGTCTGCATCGCGTCGCTCGCTCCCTCGCGCCCGGGCTTTGTTGCTCAGCACGTCAGCCAATCGCGTGATTGTTGTCTTGAGCGCGGTGGCATCGGCCACGCCTTTTCCGGCGATATCGTGCGCGCTGCCATGCGCCACCGTGCTGAGCAGCACCGGCGCGCCGATCGAGAGGCCGAAGGAATTGCCGCGGCCCTCGAGCTTGACCGGAATGTGGCCCTGGTCGTGATACATCGCGAGATACGCATCGTGCCGCCCTTCGGCGAGCAGCACATCCGCGCCGGCCGGCCCCTCGATGCAAATGCCCTCGCGTCGCGCCGCCGCGATGGCGGGCTTGACGATGGTCTCGTCCTCCGTGCCGAACAAACCGCCTTCGCCCGCATGCGGATTGATTCCGCAGGCTGCGAGGCGCGGCGCCGCGACGCCGAGCAGGCGCAGCGCGCGATGCGCCGCGCGCGCCGCCGCCAGGATACGCCCGGACGTGATCGCGTCGAGCGCGGCGCGCAGGCCCACATGCAGCGTGACATGCACGATCTTCAGCCGGCGGCTTACCAGCATGAGGAACACTTCGGCCGGATCGGTCTTCGTCGCCTCGGCGAGCAGGCCCGGATAGCCGGAAAACTTTATCCCCGCTTGCGCCACGGCGGTCTCGTTGTGCGGCCCGGCTACGACGGCATCCGCCGCGCCGCTCTCCACCATCGCGATCGCGCGCCTGGCGTAGGCGACCGTGGCGCGGCCCGCGTCGGGTGCCACGAGGCCCGGCCGCGGATCGACGCCGGTCCCGACCGGCTCGAAACCGATGGCGTCGTCCGCGATGAGGCGGCTGAGGGCTTCGGAGCAGTCGAGCTGTGTGGCGCAATGGTCGATGACGCTGCGATCGCCTACCAGCACGATCCGGCTCGCGGCGCGCAGCTCGGCACCCAGCGCGGCGCGCAAGGCGATCTCCGGGCCGATGCCGTTGGGATCGCCCAGGGCGAGGGCGAGGCGCGGACGCGCGGGGAAGGGGCGGGCATCCATCAGCCGGCCCTAGAGCGGAATCGCGAGAAGCGTGTCGATCTTCTCGCTGTCGAGCACGACGATTTTCGAGGAGAATCGCGGCCGTCCGCCCGAGAAATCGATTCGATCGACGTAGCGGCCCGCAACGAAGAGATCGAGCGAGCCTTCGGCCATGATGCGGACCACCAGGAAGCCGGCCTCGGCCTCGACCGCGCTGCCCTCGCGGCCGCGGACCCGCGGCGCCGAAACGATGTGGCGGTAGGCCTGCTTCTCGTAGATGTTCGCCTTGCGCAGCGCCGCCACGCGGTCCTGAAGCATGCGCCGGTTGTCGGCGTGAATGATTCCGGCCGGCAGCCCGCGCGCGAAATTGTATGCCGACGTGATGCGATAGACGCAGTCGTCCGTGAAGAACTCCGGCCACTGCTCCAGCGCATCCGCGTCGATGCACGCGGCATAGTCCGCGAGCAGATTGGACACGGCCGCGCCGGCCGCGATGTCGTCGGCGGGAAGCGGCATCAGAGGTCCATGAGCGTGCGATAGGCCTTCCAGAAGCCACGCACCGAAGTCTCGGTCGCGCGGGTCGGCTGCGATTCGGCGCCGGAGCCACCCATCATCACGATCGAGCGGTCCGCGCCGGCCCCCGGCAGCGCCCGCTGCACGAACGCGCCGACGGCGCCATCCTCCATCGAGATGTACCCGGCCGGGCCCACCATGTTGGATTGCTTGAGGCGCATCGCGGCGAGCGCCGCATCGTCGTCCGCGAAGCCGTAATAGGTCCAGACGATCTCCATCTTGTCGGGCCCTTTGGGCAGCACCTGGCGCACGACGAGGCTGTTCTGGATCTGCTGCAGCACGAGCGTCGGGAACACGGTCAGGATTTGCAGCGTGATCCCATCGCCGAACTCGTCGCGGCCGCTGATCAGGGTGGGATCGAGCAGCCCGAAGCCGGAAGCGTCCGAGCGCAGCTTCGCCGCGTCGTAGTCGCTGTCCTGCGCCTCTTTCCCGGTCTTGGAATAGCTCACGTGATGGCCGCCCGATTCGTCGACGATGATTCCGCCGGTCTGGCTCAGGCGATTGATGCGGAAAGTCGTGAAGAACAGGTGGAGGATGCTCGCGTGATACGAGTCCTTCACGTTCTCGACATAGAGCTTCCAATTGTTGCGCAGCACCTGGGTGAAATAGCCAAGCACCGTGACCGGCCGCGGCAGCACGCGGCGAACGCGCTCGGCGATCTCCGGCCCCAGATACCGCGTGATGGGAGGCGTGCTCGGGTCGAAGCTGCCAAAGACGAGGCCGGCGAAGACCTCCACCCTGAGGGGCCGCAGCCGGTGCTCGTCGCGGCGGAATTCGGGCGGCATGCCGCCGGCACCCTTGACGCCGTTCTGGAACGCCACGCCGCGCAGCTGGCCTTTCAGATCGTAGGACCAGGCGTGATAGACGCAGGTCAGCGCGCGCGCATTGCCGAAGCGCTCGAGGCAGACCAGCGCGCCGCGATGCGCGCAGCGGTTCTCGAAGGCGTTGATGGCGCCGTCGGCGTCGCGGACCACGATCACCGGCACGTCGCCGACGAACGTCGTCTTGAAATCGCCCGCGTTGGGAATCTCGCATTCGAGCGCCAGGTAGTTCCAGGTCGCGCCCATGAAGAGGCGCGCGCGCTCGCGCTCGTACACGTCGCGATCGGTGTAGAGCGCATAGGGAACGCGCGTGAGGCCGGCGTCCGGCCAGATCGGCCCGCCGCGCGGAACGGCGCTGCTGTCCATCGCGCTCCCTCCCATCGGTATCGGGCGCCGCGCGGGCGCCTTCTCGCTCCGAGTAAGATACCAATTGGTATTCTATAGACAACCATATAGTATGTCAAAGTCATCGCGCGAGCATCGCATGCCGCTTTCCCCGCCCGCCGCCCGCCATCGCCTCCATGCCCGCACGGTTTCGTGCGACGGCTTCCTCCGTGAAGACGGCCTGTGGGAGATCGAGGGGCGCATCGTCGATCACCGTACCTATTCGTTCGACAATGAATGGCGCGGGCGCGTGATGCCCGAGATGCCGCTGCACGAAATGTGGATCCGCCTGACGCTCGACGACGATCTGACCATCAGGGCCGTCGAGGCCGCGACCGATCAGAGCCCGTTCGCCGCCTGCCCCGCGGTGCTGCCGAATTTCCAGCGGCTGGTCGGCGCCAAGATCGGCCCGGGCTTCGCTCGCGCGCTGCGCGAGAAGCTCGGCGGAAACGAGGGCTGTACCCACATCGTCGAGATGCTGAGCCAAGTCGCAACCGTGGCGCTGCAGACCAAAGTCACCGCGCATGCGCGCGCTCTTCGCCGCGCCAAGCTCGGCCAACCGCCCGGGCCGCTGCCGGCGCCGCGCGGCGCGCGCAGCGCCTGGGCCGAGGCCACGGAGCCGGGGAAGCGACCGCCGGTCATCGACACGTGCCATGCCTGGGCCAGCGACGGCGACGTGGTGCGCCGGCTGCTGCCGGATTTCTACACGGGGGCACAGGATGCCGCCGGCTGACGTCAGGCTCCCGCAGCGCCAGGAAACCCACGATAAGATCCTCGCGGCGGCGCTCGATCTGTTCGTCTCGCGTGGCTTCGAGGGAACCACGGTCGATGCGATCGCCGAGGCCGCGGGCGTCACGAAGGGCGCCATCTATTTCCACTTCGAGACCAAGGACGACGTGCTGCTGGCGCTGCTCGACCAGGTGGAACGCAATTTCATCGATCCGATGGATCGCCGCGTGCGCCGCGCGGGGCCGAGCGGACGCGACAAATTCGTGGCCTTCGCGCACCAGCAGTCCGAGCTCGGTATCGGCCGCACCAAGCTCGCCATCCTCGCGATCAAGATCTCGTCCGACTATGCCGAGGGGAATGCACGGTTTGCCCCGCGCATCCGCCAGATCTACCGGCGGCTCTACGACATCGTGGAAGACATCATCGAGCTCGGGAAGGCGCAGGGCGAGTTTCGCACGGAGGTCAGCACGCGCCAGCTCGCCTCGTTCGTCATCGCGACGCACGATGGCACCTTCCTCGAATGGCAGCGTCGCGGTTTGGAGCTGAAGCCGCCCGAGATCATCTATGCGTTTCGTACACTGGTCCTCGATGCGCTCTCAAAGCCGCATCGAACGAAGGCGGCCGCCAGGTAGGAGTGTCTGAGGAGCGCCGAATCAGAGCCTGCAGCTCGCGATCCAATCCTGGGCGGCCAGAATCGCAGACGGCTGGCGGATTGACGCGATCATCGCCGCCGATGCCAACCCGATTCGTCAACGAGTCGAACCGGATGACATTTCGGTACAGACGGCTGCGGAACGACGAGAAGGTGAAGAATGCCTATCTCGGCAAGGCCCGCAATCGCCGGGAGACGAAATCCGGCGCGCCGTCGTAGCGGTTCATGCGAAGATCGCGAA
>CAZUYG010000023.1:5772-13159 GCA_964624265.1 uncultured Candidatus Odyssella sp. | reverse complement strand
GCGACAAGCATCGTCGCCGCGACGCCGGCCCACGCCGCCGACATCGCCGCGCTGCATGAGGCCAAGATGGGTCGTGAGGCGCCGGGCGCCGAAGGCTGGAGCGCGGACTGGGTCGCACGGCTTCTGGCGCTGCCCGGCGCCTTCGCGTTTCTCGCGCTCGGGCCCGGCGATCCGCCGGAGCCGGCCGGCTTCGCGCTGTGCCTGCCGGGCGGAGAGGCGTGCGATCTCGCCGCCATCGGCGTGCTGCCGGCGTGGCGGCGCGCCGGCATCGCGCGGCGGCTGCTGGCGCGGTGCGCGGAAACGGCGCGCGCGGCCGGCGCGCGGCGGCTCATGCTCGAAGTGGCCGAAGACAACGCCGCGGCCCGGTCCTTCTATGCGAGTGCCGGATTTCGCGAGTCCGGCCGGCGCCGCGGCTACTATCGCGGGCACTCCGGTGCCGCGCCGCGCGATGCGTTCGTTCTGAGCAAAGAACTGTAACGCCCAGCTACAATATTACTCAATATCCGGTTTACTAAATAATTCCGGCAGCAGATTTCCGTGCTTGCTTTCGCCAATCCGGGCAATTATGTACGGCGCGCGATATGCTGATTAGACGAAAAATCGCGAATACTTTGGGACGGTCCTCGCGCCGAAGCCCGGACGAGACAACAAGGACTAGCGGAACCCATGGCGGATAGCGAAGCCAAGCCCGATCTTCTCGCGCAGACCGTGCAGATCGTCGCCTCTTTCGTCTCGCACAACACGGTGGCCGTCGGCGATCTGCCGCGCCTCATCGAGCAGACCCACGCGGCGCTGCGCGCGCAGTCCGGGCCGGGCCATGCCGAGCCCGAGAAGCCGCGGCCGGCCGTGCCGATCAAGAAATCGGTCACGCCGGATTACGTCGTGTGTCTCGAAGACGGCAAGAAGCTCAAGATGCTGAAGCGCCATCTGATGACGGCCTACGGCATGACGCCGGAGCAGTATCGCGAGAAGTGGGATCTGCCGCCCGAGTACCCGATGGTCGCGCCCAATTACGCCGCGAAGCGCAGCGAGCTCGCGCGCAAGATCGGCCTCGGCGCCAAGGGCGGCCGCCGCCGCAAGCGTTAGGCTCGCGCCGGCGAGCGTGCAAGGACGCCGCAGGCGCCGGGCGCGATGCCGCTGGCCCCCGGGGCCTTGGCCGACTATTCTCGCGCCATGCCCACGCGCCGCACCGTGAAGGCCGAACCGAGACCCCCGCGCAAGCCCGGCGTGCCGGCGCTCGACCGGCTCGAGAAGCTGTGCCTCGAGAAAGGCCTGCGGATGACCGACCAGCGCCGCGTGATCGCGCGGGTGCTTTCCGAAGCGCTCGACCATCCCGATGTCGATCAGGTCTACCGGCGCGCGTCGTCGATCGATCCGCGCATCAGCATCGCCACCGTCTATCGCACCGTGCGGCTGTTCGAGGAGGCGAACATCCTCGAGCGCCACGATTTCGGCGACGGTCGCGCGCGCTACGAAGAGGCGCCCTCGGAGCACCACGACCACCTCATCGACGTGAACACGGGGGAAGTCGTGGAATTCCGCAATGGCGAGATCGAGCGGCTCCAGCAGAAGATTGCCGAAGAGCTCGGGTTCGAGCTCGTCGGACACAGACTCGAGCTTTATGGCCGGCGGACACGCACGAAAGCGTAAGCGCCGCCGCCGCGGCTGGCGGAGCGGCATGATGCGCCTGCTGCAGCAGGCGCGGCGCCTGTCCGTTGCGCCGATTCGCCAGATCCGCAAGGGCAAGGCGAAGCCGGCCAAGCTCAAGATCCGCCGCCGCCGCCGCGGGCACCTGGCGCCCACGCCGGCGCCGGAGAACCGCCTCATCGACGAGCGCGCCGGCCAGCTCCAGGTGCGCCTCGCCGAAACCTGGGACGAAGTGGATGCGGCGCTGGCGCTGCGCTACCGCGTCTTCTTCGAGGAGATGAAGGCGCACGCCTCGCCGGGCATCGTCGCGAAACAGCGCGACGTCGACGAGTTCGACCCCTATTGCGATCACCTGCTCGTTATCGACAACGCGATCGGCACGGGGCCCGAGGCCGTCGTCGGCACCTATCGCATGCTGCGGCGCGAGGGCGCAGCCAAGGTCGGCCGCTTCTATTCGTCGTCGGAGTACGACGTGCGCCCGATCATCGATCATCCGGGGCCGATCCTCGAGATGGGCCGGTCCTGCGTCGATTCGGGCCATCGCACGCGCTCGGCGATGCAGCTGCTGTGGAAGGGCGTCACGGCCTACGTGCTCGCGCACCGCATCGACATCTTGTTCGGCTGCGCGAGCCTGCACGGCACCGATCCGGCCGCGATGGCCTTGCCGCTCTCGTATCTCTATCACAATCACCTGGCGCCGCCGGAGCTGCGCCCGGTCGCGGTTCCGGCGCGCCACGTGAGCATGAACCTGCTGCCCAAGGAATCGGTCGACGCGAAGGCCGCGATGCGCGACCTGCCGCCGATGATCAAGGGCTATCTGCGCCTGGGCGGCGTCGTCGGCGACGGCGCGGTGATCGACTACGATTTCAATACGGTGGACGTGCTGGTCTACGTCGACATGCGCAGGGTCAGCGAAAAGTACTATCGCCACTACACGCGCGGCATCCAGGCGGAAGCGTGAGGCGATGATCTACAACGCGCCCGTGCGCTCGTTCGTCCGGCTGGTGCTCTATGTCGGCTGGATCTTCACGATGATCCCGGTCCAGGCGGTGGCGCTGCTGCTGAGCGCGCGCCTGTCCGAACGCATCCCCCTTCTCGTGCACCGCGTCGTCGTCTGGATTCTCGATGCCAAGGTGACGGTGAAGGGCGAGCAGGTGAAAGAGGGCGCGGTCCTGTTCGTCTGCAACCACGCCTCCTACGCCGACATCTCGCTGATCGGCGCGCACATCCGCGGCTCGTTCGTGGCCAAGGCCGAAGTGGCGAAATGGCCGCTGTTCGGCATCTGCGCGAAGCTCTCCCGCACCGTGTTCGTCGACCGGCGCGCGCGCTATGCGCGCCAGCAGGCCGAGGAAATGAAGCGGCGCTTCGAAAAGGGCGATCGGCTCATCCTGTTTCCCGAAGGCACGAGCAGCGATGGCAACCGCGTCCTGCCGTTCCGCTCCTCGCTGTTCGCCACGGCCGAAATCGAGGTCGGCGGCAAGCCGGTCACCGTCCAGCCGGTCTCGCTTGCCTACACGCGCCTCGACGGCATCCCGATGGGCCGCCATCTGCGTCCGTTCTTCGCGTGGTATGGCGACATGGAGATGTTCTCGCATCTCTGGGGCATCGTCGGCGTGGGGCGTTCCACGATCGTGCTCGAATTCCACGAACCGGTGACGATCCGCGATTTCCCGAGCCGCAAGGCGCTCGCCGCGCATTGCCAGGCCGTGGTGGCCGCCGGCGTTTCCAGCGCCATTTCCGGGCGCCCGCAGCCGGCCGCGGCGCAAAACGGCGCGCCCGCGAGCCTCGGCCCGGCTCCAAACGCGCAGCCGGCTTGACGCGTCGCGAAGTTGACGCAAAGCCTCCCTATATCCATCCTTGTACGGCGTCCGGCAGAAGGGGGCCTTCCGCCTCGCGCGCCGGGGCGAATGTAAGGCATTGAAAAAGAAGCTCTTTATCAAGACCTATGGCTGCCAGATGAACGTCTACGACTCGTGTCGGATGGCGGACGTCCTGGCGCCGCACGGCTTCGCGCCGGTCGACTCGCCGGACGATGCCGACATGGTCATCCTCAACACCTGCCACATCCGCGAGAAGGCCGCCGAGAAAGTGTATTCGGAACTCGGCCGACTCCGGCACATCCGCGAGCGCCGCGCGGCCGAGGGCCGGCAGACGGTGATCGCCGTGGCCGGCTGCGTGGCGCAGGCCGAGGGCGAGGAGATGCGCGCGCGCGCGCCGTTCGTCGATATCGTGCTCGGGCCGCAGACCTATCACCGCCTGCCGGAAATGGTGGCGCGCGCCGCGCGCGCCGGCGGAGTCGTGGAAACGGATTTTCCGGTCGAGGCGAAGTTCGACGAGCTGCCCGAAGACGCGGCGCCGCAGGGGCCGGGCGCGTTCCTCACCGTGCAGGAAGGCTGCGACAAGTTCTGCACGTTCTGCGTCGTGCCTTACACGCGCGGCGCGGAGTTTTCGCGCCCCGCGGCGCAAATTCTCGCCGAGGCCCGGAGGCTCGTTGCGCAGGGCTCGGCCGAGATCACGCTGCTCGGCCAGAACGTCAACGCCTATCGCGGCGCCGCTCCCGGCGGTTCCGGGTCCGCCGGCGAACGCTGGGGCCTCGCGCGCCTCATCCGCGCGCTCGCCGAGATCCGCGGCCTCGCGCGGATCCGCTACACCACCTCGCATCCGCGCGACATGGACGAAGCGCTGATCGAAGCGCACGGCGACGTGCCGGCTCTGATGCCGTTCCTTCATTTGCCGGTTCAATCGGGCTCGGACCGCATTCTCGCGGCGATGAATCGCGGCCATCGCGCCGCGGATTATCTCGCGCTCGTCGATCGCCTGCGCCGCGCGCGGCCCGATCTCGCGCTGTCGTCGGATTTCATCGTCGGCTTCCCGGGGGAAACCGAGGCCGATTTCGAGGCGACGCTCGCGCTGGTGCGCGCGGTGAACTACGCGCAGGCCTTCTCGTTCAAATACAGCCCGCGGCCGGGAACGCCGGCGGCGCTGGCCGGGGATCAGGTGCCCGAAGAGATCAAGACCGCGCGGCTCCACCGCCTGCAGGCGGAATTGTGGGAGCAGCAGCGCCGCTTCAACGAAAGCAAGATCGGCACCGTGATGCCGGTGCTGCTCGACAGGCCCGGGCGCCATCCCGGTCAGCTGATCGGCCGCAGCCCGTGGCTCCAGCCGGTGCATCTCGACGCGCCCGCGCGCGCGATGGGCCGCATCGTGGAGGCGCGCATCGCCGCGGCCACGCTCAACTCGCTCACGGGCCGCGCGCCCGTCATGGAGGACGCCGCCGCGTGAGTGCGCCATCCACCGCCGCCGGCGTCGCCGCCCTTTCGCTCGAGTTCGAAGACAATGCGCTCGTGCGCCTGCTGTGCGGCGCGCACGACGAGCATCTGGCGCGCATCGAAAAGGCGCTCGACGTCGTCATCGTCGCGAAGGGCAACCGCTTCACCGTCGCCGGGCCCGAAGACCGGCGCGAGGCCGCGCGCGTGGCGCTCTCGCAGCTCTACACGCGCCTGAAGCGCGGCCGCGAGATCGAGCGCGCCGACGTCGATGCGGAAATCCGCTTCGCGCAGCAGCACATCGCCACCCCCGACAACGGCGCGGGCGAGCGGCGCGGCGGCGACCGCCCGAGCGGCGATCGCCACAGCGGCGACCTCGTGATCGGCACGCGCAAGCGCCAGATCGTGCCGCGCACGCCGAACCAGGCCAACTACATCCGCGCGCTCAAGGGCAGCGAGCTCGTCGTGGCGCTGGGGCCCGCCGGAACCGGCAAGAGCTATGTCGCCGTGGCGATGGCCGTCACCATGCTGCAGTCGGGGCAGGTCGAGCGCATCATCCTCTCGCGCCCGGCGGTCGAGGCCGGCGAGCGGCTCGGTTTCCTGCCCGGCGACATCAAGGAGAAGGTCGATCCCTATCTCCGCCCGCTCTACGACGCGCTCTACGACCTGCTGCCCGGAGACCAGGTGACGAAGCGGCTCGAAACCGGCGAGATCGAAGTGGCGCCGCTCGCGTTCATGCGCGGCCGCACCCTCGCCAACGCCTACATCATCGTCGACGAGGCGCAGAACACGACGCCGATGCAGATGAAGATGCTGCTCACGCGCATGGGCGAAAACTCGCGCATGGTCGTCACCGGCGATCTCACGCAGATCGACCTGCCGTCCGGCGTCACATCGGGCCTGCGCGACGCCGTGGAAATCCTCGAGGGCATGCCCGGCGTCACGTTCATCCATTTCGGCCACGCCGACGTCGTGCGCCACGAGCTCGTGGCCCGCATCGCGCGCGCCTACGACGAGCGCGACGGCCGCCAGGCCGAGCTCAATCTTCTCCCCGGCGGGCAGAAGAAGCGCGGGCGGGCTTGATGCCGGGCGCCCGCGTCAGCGTGGCACTGCGTTGTGCCGCCTGGGCGGAGGCGTTGCCGCGCGGCTTCGCCGCGCGCGTGGTGTGCGCCGTGCTCGAGGATCGCAAGGTCGGTTTGAAGCGGCCGGCGGAGGTGAGCGTGGTGCTGGCCGACGATGCGTTCGTCCGCCGCCTCAACCGCGATCATCGCGGCAAGGACAAGGCCACCAACGTTCTGTCGTTTCCGCTCGGCGCAGCGTCCGCGCCGAAAGGGGAGCGGCTCCTTCTGGGCGACGTCGTGCTCGCCTATCGCACGATCCGGCGGGAGGCGAAGGCGGAAGGAAAACGCCTCGCCAGCCACGCGGCGCACATGCTCGTGCACGGCACGCTGCATCTTCTCGGCTTCGATCACGAGCGCGCCAGGGCCGCCCGCGTCATGGAGGGGCACGAAGTGCGCATCCTGCGCCGCCTCGGCGTCTCCGATCCGTATCGCGCGCCATGAGCGAAGATCCGTCCCAAAAGGGCGCTCCGCCCGAGCCGCCGGCCAGGGCCGAAGGCGACGGCGCCGACGCGGCGCCGGGGCCGCGCAAGAAGCGCGGCAGCCCCGGCCGGCTGGCGCGCCTGCTGCGCAGCCTGCGCCGCGACCGCAAGAGCGATGAACTGCGCGATACGCTCGAGGAGATCATCGAGGCCGCCGACTTCCAGGGCGAGGAGCTGGCGCCCGACGAGCGGCGGCTGCTGCGCAACATCCTCCGCCTCCACGCGATCACCGCCGCCGACGTGATGGTGCCGCGTGCCGACATCGTCGCCGTCGACATCGAGACGCCGCTGAAGCGCGTGATCGACCTCGTCAAGCAGCAGGGCCATTCGCGCTTCCCGGTCTATCGCGGCACGCTCGACGAGATCGTCGGCATGGTCCACATCAAGGACCTCATCGCCCATTGGTCGCAGCGGCGCGGTTTCGCGATCGAAAAGGTGCTGCGCAAGGTCCTGTTCGCGGCGCCCTCGATGCGCGTGCTCGACCTCCTGAAGGAAATGCGGATCACGCGCCTCCATCTCGCGCTCGTCGTCGACGAATACGGCGGCGTCGACGGTCTCGTCACGATCGAGGACCTCGTCGAGGAGATCGTCGGCGAGATCGAAGACGAGCACGACGAGGAAGCGCCGCCGACGCTGGTCGAGGAATCGGCCGGGGTGGCGCTCGCCGATGCGCGCGTGAAGCTCGACGAGTTCGAGAAGCGCTTCGGGCCGTTCGTCGACGAGGAAGAGCGCGCCGAGGTGGATACGCTCGGCGGGCTCGTCTTCTATCTCGCGAACCGCGTGCCTTCGCGCGGCGAGCTGATCAAGCATTCGTCCGGCATCGAGTTCGAAGTGGTCGATGCCGACCCGCGCCGCGTGCGGCTGCTGCGCGTGC
>CAZUYG010000023.1:0-5762 GCA_964624265.1 uncultured Candidatus Odyssella sp. | reverse complement strand
TTGACGCTCTGGCCGGAGCCGGCGCTTCGGCGCCGGCGCCCGGCGCGGGCTTCGCCGACCGGATTGCGGCGCTGCGCGGCTGGCGCCGCCGCGGCGCGGCCCTGCTGTTCGGCGCTCTGGCGGCGGCGGCGCTGCCGCCCGTTCACGCGCTGCCGCTGCTGCTGATCGCGTTCCCCGGCCTGCTCCTGCTGCTGCGCGGGACGCGCACGGCGTGGAACGGCTTCTGGGCCGGCTGGTGGTTCGGCTGCGGATTTTTCATCGGCGGCATCTACTGGCTCGCGTGGCCGTTCACGCTCGACATGGCGCGCTTCGGCTGGATGATTCCGTTCGCCGTGTTCGGCTTGAGCGCGCTGCAGGCGATCTTCGTCGGCGTCGCCGCGGCGCTCGCGCGCGCGACCCGCTTCAGTGGCGCCGCCGGCGTCATCATGTTCGCCGTGTGCTGGGCGGCCCTGGAATTCGCGCGCGGGCAGGTGGGAAACGTCTTCGCGGGCTTTCCCTGGAATCTGATCGCGACCTCGTGGACGGCCTTCGACGAGATGATTCAGCCGGCGGCGTTCGTGGGCGCCTACGGCCTCGGCTTCCTCACCGTGCTCGTCGCCGCCATGCCGGCCGTGCTGTTCGAGCCGTCGCTGCGCCGCGCCGCGCGCGCCGCGTGGGTTGGCGGCGTTGTCGTGCTGCTCGCGGCGCTGTGGCTCGGCGGCGCGCAGCGCCTGGCGGGCGCGAATCCGGACCCGGTTCCCGGCGTGCGGCTGCGGCTCGTGCAGGGTAACATCGCGCAGAGCCTCAAATGGGTCGAGGGCCGACGCGAGCAAACGTTCGCCCACTATATTCGGCTCAGCGCCACGGCGGGTTTCGACCGCATCACGCACGTCGTGTGGCCCGAAACCGCGATCGACTACCGCTTCGATACCGAGATTCCCCCGGCCCGCATCGAGGGCGAGCGGCTCCGGCAGATCGCCGCGATCATTCCGCCGAACGGCGCGCTGCTGCTCGGCGCGATCCGCGACAACGCGCGCCGCTACTACAACAGCTTTCACGTCGTGGCGCCCGGCGGGGCCGTCGTCGCCACCTACGACAAGCACGAGCTCGTGCCGTTCGGCGAATTCGTGCCGATGCGCCCGGTCCTGCGGCGGCTGGGCGTGGAGAAGCTCGCGCACGGCGCCGGCGACTACACGCCCGGCCCGGGCCCGGCCACGCTCGACGTTCCGGGCGCGCCCGGCGCCAGCCCGCTGATCTGCTACGAAGCGATCTTTCCCGGCCGCACGGATCCGCAGCGCCGCCCGGGCTGGCTGGTGAACGTCACGAACGATGCGTGGTTCGGCCTCACCTCGGGGCCCTATCAGCATTTTGCGAGTGCACGCTTGCGCGCGGTGGAAGAGGGCGTGCCGCTGGTGCGCGCCGCGAACACCGGAATCACGGCCGTCGTCGATGCCTACGGAAAAGTGCAGGCGCGGCTGGCGATCATGACGACGGGCGTTCTGGACGCCGCCTTGCCCCGCGCCACCGGCTTGCCCACTTTCTATGAACGGTTGGGTGATCGCGTGCTTCTCGTTCTCCTTTTGCTCGCACTTCTCGTTGCGGTTGGAGCGAATATGCGACACTTTGCGCTGCACAATCGCCGGTGAGTAAGCCTAAGAAATCATAAGGAACAGGGGCTTTTGAGCTGATTTTGTTTGAGTGATCGTTCAAATCTCGCTTGTAAAGTTTCTGTAATATATTAGAAAGTGAATTCGACAAACCAAAGCTTGGTACGGCAACCAGCGGGTGGTACCGTTCCAGGCTTGGGCGGGGCAGCAAAAAATTCGGGGCCAGACGAGCGGCTACTGGAACGTGTCGCTGCGCCGGACGTTTTCCGTCGAATCAGTCGAGTGCAAATCAGGAAAGGTCGAGACAGTCATGGCGACGAGAGGCAGACCCAAGGGCCGCAGGGGCGCCACGCGAATCAAGCTGGTGCGTCCGCGTCCCGTTGATGCGCATGTCGGAGCGCGTGTCCGCCTGCGCCGGACGATGCTGGGCATGAGTCAGGAGAAGCTGGCGCAGGCGCTCGGGCTCACGTTCCAGCAGGTCCAGAAATACGAGCGCGGCACGAACCGCGTCGGATCGAGCCGGCTCTACGAGCTCTCGAAAATTCTCGAAGTGCCGATCCAGTTCTTTTTCGACGAGATGCCGGCCGAAATCGCGGCCACCGCGCGCGGCGGCAATGGCGGCGGCAGCTTCTCCGAGGCCGCGGCCGACTACGAGCCGGACACGCTCGCGAAACGCGAAACGCTCGAACTCGTGCGCGCCTACTACCGCATCAAGAGCCCGCGCGTGCGCAAGAAGGTGTTCGATCTCGCGAAAACGCTCGGCCGCGCCGAAGACGCGGACTGAGTTTCTTCCCACTTTCGCCCAACGCGATCCGCGCCCCGGCCCAAACCGGGGCGCGACGCTTTTGGGCAATGGGCAAGGCCCGCGCCGCGCGCGCATGCGGCGCTTGCGAGGCACGGAGCGCGCGATTATGGTCCCGCGCGCTCGCGCAGCCGAGCCATTCAGCGACAAGATTCAGAAGGAGGACGAGAAGACCGTGGCCAGGGGCAGCAACACCTATCAGTTCACCAGCGAATCCGTTTCCGAGGGTCACCCGGACAAGGTCTGCGATCAGATCTCCGATGCGGTGCTCGACGCCTTTCTCACCAACGACGTGAAAATGGGCGTCGCCGACGATTCGCAGGCCAATTCGCGCGTCGCGTGCGAAACGCTCACCACGACGAACAAGATCGTCATCGCCGGCGAAGTGCGCGGCTCGTCGCCGCTCACGCACCGCTACGGCGCACACACCGTCGTCAATCGCGAATATGTCGCCGATATCGCGCGCCAGGTGGTGAAGGACATCGGCTACGACCAGGACGGCTTCAGCTGGGCCGGCGCCGACGTGGAGGTGCTGCTGCACGCGCAGTCGCCCGACATCGCGATGGGCGTCAACGCCAAGAAGGCCAAGGGCAACGTCGGTGCGCAGGAAGGCGCCGGCGATCAGGGCCTGATGTTCGGTTTCGCCTGCACGGAAACCGAAGTGTACGAAAAGAACTCGTTCATGCCGGCGCCGATCTATTTCGCGCACCGCATCCTGCGCGATCTCAAGGACGCGCGGCACAAGGGCGATCTCGCCGATCTGCTGCCCGACGCCAAGAGCCAGGTGACGGTGCTTTACGAAAACGGCCGGCCGGTCGGCTGCACGAAGGTGGTCGTCTCCACGCAGCACGCCGCCGCCACGAAGAAGGGCAAGCCCTACTCGTCGGCGATGATCAAGGAGATGATCAAGTCGTACGTGGCGAAGTCGCTGCCCTCGGGCTGGATGCCGAAGAAGGATTCGGACTTCCTCGTGAACCCCACCGGCCGCTTCGTGGTCGGCGGGCCCGACGGCGATTGCGGCCTCACCGGGCGCAAGATCATCGTCGACACCTATGGCGGTTACGCGCCGCATGGCGGCGGCGCGTTCTCGGGCAAGGATCCGACGAAGGTGGATCGCTCGGCGGCCTATGCCGCGCGCTATCTCGCGAAGAACGTCGTGGCCGCGGGCCTCGCCGACCGCTGCAAGATCCAGGTGGCCTACGCCATCGGCGTCGCCGATCCGATGTCGGTCTTCGTCGATACCGAAGGCACGGCGAAGGTCGACGAGGCGAAGCTGCAGAAAATGCTGCCGCAGATCTTCAGCCTGCGCCCGACGGACATCCGCCGCAGTCTCTCGCTCAACAAGCCGATCTACCGGCGCACGGCGTCTTACGGCCATTTCGGCCGTCAGCCCGAGCGCGACGGGGGCTTCTCGTGGGAGCGCATCGATCTCGTGCCCGAACTGAAGCGGGCGTTTTCGTAACGGCCGAGGGGCGGGTCTCGAACCCGCCCCTGCGCTGCGCCGCACGCCATGCGGATCGGGGGCGGGTGCGTAACCCGCCCCTACGCATTTCCGCGAATTCTTCCCTCGTCCCGAAATCATGACGGACACCGCACCCGGGCGCCTCCGCCATTACGGCCGCCGGCTCGGCCGCAAATTGCGTCCGGCGCGCGCGGCGCTGCTCGAGACGCTGCTGCCGCAAATCCGGATCCCGCTCGAGGCGGGGAAGCCGCTCGATCCCTGGGCGCTGTTCGCCGAGCGGCCGAAGCGGCTGTGGCTCGAGATCGGCTTCGGCGCCGGCGAGCATGCGGCCTGGCAGGCCGAGCACAATCCCGATGTCGGCCTGCTGGCGGCCGAGATCTTCGTCAACGGCGTCGCCTCGCTGGTGCGCCACGTCGCCGAGCGCAATCTCGCGAACATCCGCATTCACCCGGAAGATGCGCGGCCGCTGCTGGCGGCGCTGCCCGACGCGTGCCTCGATCGCGTGTTCCTGCTGCACCCCGATCCGTGGCCGAAGGCGCGCCACGCCGAGCGCCGATTCGTCAATCCCGCCAATCTCGATGCCCTCGCGCGCGCGATGGCCGACGGCGCGGAGCTGCGGATCGCGTCGGATCACGCGGTGTACAAGGTCTGGGCGCTGGAGCAGATGGCCAAGCGGCGCGATTTCGAGTGGCTTGCGCGCCGCGCGGAAGATTGGCGCGTCCGGCCCGCCGACTGGCCCGAGACGCGCTACGAGCACAAGGCCAAGGGAGAGGGCCGCACCAGCCTCTATCTGCGCTACCGCCGGCGGCCGCGCGATTGACCCTGCGCGCGTCGTGGCTAGGATCGCCGCCGCCCGGCCACCGGAGAAAATCGGATGAAACGCTTCGCCGCAATCGCCGCCGCGCTCGCCGTTGCCGGAGCGGCCGGCCCCGCGGCCGCGCAGGGCGCCGACTGGAATCTCTGCGGGCCGGAGGCGCCCGGCGATGCCGACCGCTCGATCGAGGCCTGCTCGCGAATCGTGGCCGCGCCGGCGCTGAAGGCCGGCGACCGCGCCTCGGCCTACATCTATCGCGGCACGATCTTCCTGCGCCGGGGCGAAACCGAGCGCGCGATCAGCGACTACGACGCGGCGCTGCAGCTTCGCCCCGGCGATGTCGTCGCGCTCAACCGGCGCGGCGAGGCGCGCAGCAATCGCGCCGAATTCGTTAAGGCGCTGGCCGATTACGACCAGGCCGTGCGCCTCAACCCGCGCTATCCGCTGGCATTCCGCAACCGCGCGCGCATCCATTTCTATCGCGGCGATTTCGTCGCCGCCGCGGAGGATTTCCGGACCGCCGAAAGCATCGACCGCGGCAACAGCTATTCGCTGCTCTGGCGCTACATCTCCGACGCGCGCAGCGGCGTGGTCGACAGCGCCGGCCTCGCCTTCGGCTGGCCGCGCCTGCGCGACGGCTGGCCGAAGCCGCTCGTCGCCTTCTTCATCGACCGCATCGACGAAGCCGCGATGCTGGCCGCCGCCGCCGCAGGACCGAACCGCGTCGAGCAGGAATGCGAGGCCCGGTTTTTCCTCGGCCAGAAGCACATCATCGCCGGCAACAAGGATGCCGCGATCGCCGCGTTGCGGCAGGCGCATGCTTCGTGCCCGCATCACCTCGTCGAGTATCACGCGGCCGGCGTGGAGCTGAAGCGGTTCGGCGCCGCGCCGTAGCGCGGCCGCTTCCCGTCAGTGGCGGTAGTTCGGCGCTTCCTCGTCGAGCAGCCGCTTCAGCGCCTCGAAATGCGCGGTGGCGCGCTCGCTGTCGACGCCCAGCATCTGCTCGGCCGTCCTGCGGACCACGTCGGCCTCGATGAGCTTGACCGCCTGGCCGGTCGACATCGCGAGCACCTGCATCATGCACACGCGCTCGAGGTA
>CAZUYG010000022.1:0-13202 GCA_964624265.1 uncultured Candidatus Odyssella sp. | reverse complement strand
CCTCGACCGCAGCACGCTGGGGCGCAATCTCCGCCCGCTGCTGAAGGCCGGGCTCGTCGCGATGGAAGGCGGCGACGACCGCCGCGCGCACACGCTCGCGCTCACCGAGGCCGGCCGCGCGCTGCTCGACAAGGCGATGCCGCTGTGGCGCGACGCGCAGCGCCATGTGTCGGAGAAGCTGGGCCGCGAAAAAACCCGCGCGCTGCGCGCGGTGCTCGACGAGACGACGATGATCTTGGGCGCGCGGTGAGCTTCATTCGATCACTTCGTCGGCGCGCGCCAAAACCGCGTCGGGAATCGTCAGACCGAGCGCCTTGGCGGTCTTGAGATTGATGACGAGGTCGTACTTGGTCGGCGCCTGAACCGGCAGGTCAGCCGGCTTTTCGCCCTTGAGGATGCGATCGACGTAGCCGATGGCACGCCGATACAGGTCGTTGAAATCCGATCCAAAAGAGATCAGGCCCCCGGCGACGGCCAAAGGGCGATTGAAATAGACCGCCGGCAATCGGAAGCGGGCGGCCAGCGCGATGATCGTGCGGCCGAGGGTGGCCGCGCCCGAAGCGGAGGTCACGATCAGGCCGCCGTTCGGGGAGCGCGCGAACGCTGCGAGGTCGCGCTCGATTTGCGCGGCATCGCGCAGGCCGAGCGGCGTGACCTCCACACCGTGCTGGGTCGCCGCAGACTGAATGGCGCCGAACTGCCCGATTCCCGCCGCGGCGGTTTCGCGGATGACCGCCACTCGCGTTGCGCGCGGGGCGACCTGCCTGAGCAACTCCAGCCACTTTGCGGCCACCGCATATTCGAATTGCAGGAATCCGGTCGCGTTCCCGCCTGGGCGGGCAAGGCTCTCGACATAACCGGACCCGACCGGATCGAGCACGAGCGTGAACACGATCGGCACCGTGCGCGTGGCCTCCAGCGCCGGCCCGAGGCCTCCTTCGCCGACCGTGAGGATCACATCGGGCGCAAGGGCCACCAGTTCCGCCGCGCCCTTGCGGGCGCGATCGCGCTGGCGCGCTCCCCAGCGCACATCGACCGCGAGATTGCGGCCGACGATCCACCCGGCCTGCGCGAGGCCCTGCACGAAAATCCTTTGGCGAGCCTGCCCGATGGCGTTCTCGGAATCCTGGGTGTCGAGGATGCCGATGCGGCGTACCCCTTGTTGCGCAATGGCGGCGAGCGGCCATCCCGCCGCCGCGCCGCCGGCCACGCCCAAGAGATCCCTCCGCCTCATCCAAGCAGAAATATCAGAAATTCCACGTGAAGGGCACCCTCGCCGCAGCAGCGCGCGACGGGACCACCGCGAATCCGGGCGGATGGCAACCCGTCACCGCGCCTTCGGCCGCCACGGGTGGCCGTCCTCGAAGCGCAACACTCGATCGGGCGCAGAGACGATCGTGACGCGCGATCGCGGCGTGAAGCAGGTGCGCGTCGCGTTGTGTACGTTGAGCTTCAGGCCGTCCGGATTGTTGTCCACGCCGTTTCTCCGGGCGACGATGCGTTCGCCGTCGAACGCGACCAGCCACCACGCCGTGGCGTAGGTGCGGTCGAGCTTCAAAGGACCGCCATCGTCGTATCCGCCGAAGAAGCAGAGTTCGGTCCAGCCTCCCGAAAACGCCTCGCTCAGCAGAAACGGGCTCTTGCCGCGCGCGATCGCCGCCTGCAATCCGGCCTCGAGCTCCGTGCCGCGGTCGAACAGGCCGCAGCCGGCGAGGGCCAGCAGCGCGGCGAAGGCCACCGGATAGCGCATGGTCGCGCTAGCGCTTCGCTTTCGGCTTCTCGCCCGGCATCGCGCCCACGATCGTCGCGGGATCGAGATAGTCCTGGCCGAGATTGAGTCCCCAATGGAGATGCGGCCCGGTCGAGCGGCCGGTCGTTCCGATCGTGCCGATCACCTGCCCCTGCGTGACCCGATCGCCGGTGGCGACGCGCAGCTCCTGCATGTGGATGTAGAGCGTCGAGACGCCGAGGCCGTGCTCGATGATCACGGTCTTGCCGGAGAAATAGAGATCGCCATGCGCGAGGCTCACGGTGCCGGCGGCGGCGGCGCGCACCAGTGTTCCGGGCGGCGCCGCCACGTCGACGCCGAAATGCGGGCGCAGCGGCTTGCCGTTGATGATGCGCTGGCTGCCGTAAACGCCCGAGATGCGTCCCGTCGCCGGCCAGATGAATCCGGTGCGCCAGAACGGCTCGGCGCTCGTGCGCTCGCGCGCCTTGCGCACGAGGAAATACTCGTCCTCGAGGCGCTTCATCACCTCGGCCGGCGGCTCCACGTATTTCTGATCGACGCCGCTGATGCGCTGGATCTTGTATTGGCGTGGCGCCACGGCGAGCGTGCGCGTCAGCGTCTCGCCGCGCGCGGCGATGGCCAGCGTCCATTCGCGTTTCGCGTCGTGCGTGAATCCGAGCGCGAAGGCGCCGGTGGAATCGACCACGACCGGCTTGCCGTCGAGCGTCACGCGGGCGCCCGGCACGGTCCGCCCGATCACGAGCGCGCCCTGCGTGACCTTGCCGTCGAGCTTCAGCGGAATCTCGGCGCGGGCGGCCGCCGCAACGACGAGGCTCGCGATCAACGAAAGCGGCAACGGCTTCATAACAGCGTTCCCTGGTCGTCGTCGGTCCCGCGTTTGCGCTTCGGGGCCGCGCGCGGCGCGGGCGGCGGGGCGGGACGGCGTTCGCCCGAAACGCGTGCGCCCACGTCGCCGTCGCGGAACGTGATGGTCACATCGGCGCCGGGTTTGGCGCCGGCGGCACTCGTCACCGCTTCGCCGGCCGTGTCGCGCACCAGCGCATAGCCGCGGTCGAGCACCCGCGCGTAAGACAGCGATTCCAGAAGCTGCGCCTGTCCCGACAGGCGCTGGGCGGCGTCGGCGATGCGCCGGCGCACGAGGCCCGGCATGCGCGCCGCCAGTTCCTGCGTGCGCTCGAGGCCGCGCGCGATCGGCTGCTCCAGCACCGAGCGGCGCAGCCCTCCCGCGGCGCGCGCGAAATGCTGCTCGCGCACCCGCAGCCAGCCCTGCAGCGCCGCGCCGAGGCGCGAAGCCCAATCGTCAAGCCGCTGCTGCGCGTGGCCGAGCAGCATCGGCAGGTCGGGCAGCCCGCCCGCCGCCGCCTGCACGCGCGCGCGCAGCTCTTCGAGCGCGCGCTGCATTCCGCCGGTGCTGCGCCGCCCGAGGTCGAGCACCCGCGTGGCCAGATCGGCGCGCACCGGCACGGCCATCTCGGCCGCCGCGGTCGGCGTCGGCGCGCGCTTGTCGGAGGCGAAGTCGATCAGCGTCGTGTCGGTCTCGTGGCCCACCGCGGAGATCAGCGGAATTTTCGACGCCGCGGCGGCGCGCACGACGATTTCTTCGTTGAAGGCCCACAGATCCTCGAGGCTGCCGCCGCCGCGCGCCACGATGATCAGATTCGGGCGCGGCACCGGCCCGGCCTCGGGCATCGCGTTGAAGCCTTGGATCGCGCGCGCCACCTGCTCGGCGGCGCCTTCGCCCTGCACGGCCACCGGCCATACGAGCACGCGGCGCGGAAAGCGCTCGTCGAGCCGATGGAGGATGTCGCGGATCACCGCGCCGGTCGGCGAGGTGACGACGCCGATGACGGCGGGCAGGAACGGCAGCGGCCGCTTGCGCGCCGCATCGAACAGCCCCTCGGCGGCGAGCTTGGCCTTGCGCTCCTCGAGCAGCTTCAAAAGCGCGCCGGCGCCGGCCAGCTCCATGCGCTCGACGACGATCTGGTACTTCGAGCGGCCCGGATAGGTGGTCAGCCGCCCGGTCGCGATCACCTCCATGCCGTCCTCGGGCTTCATGCCGAGGCGCGCGGCCATCGCCTTCCAGACGACGCCGTCGAGCACCGCGTCTTCGTCCTTGAGCGCGAAATAGCAGTGTCCGGAGGTGTGGCGCTTGAAGCCCGAAATCTCGCCGCGCACGCGCACATGGTCGAATTCGCCCTCGACCATGCGCTTCAGCGCCAGAGACAGCTCGGAAACCGAAAGCGCCGGGCGGTTATGGTCAAGCGGAACGGCGGGAGAGTCGGCCATGGCCCCTATCTACAGCGGCAGCGTGGCGGAAAGAAGGGAAGGAGATAGGCAGGCGGGCGTACCAGGGCACGCCGGGGCGCGCAGCACGCAGCAAGGCCACGGAACGCGCATCAAGATGCGCACCGTTTTCTCATCCATTCTCCCCGTCTCCCCGCCTCCTGTTGATCTTTCTTTCTTCGCCGCGCTTCGCGGGCATGGCAAATAGGGCGCGCCGGGAGGGATCGGGATGCGGATACTCGTCGTGGGTTCGGGCGGGCGCGAGCATGCGCTGTGCTGGGCCATTTCCGGCTCGCCGCTGTGCGACAAGCTCTATTGCGCGCCGGGCAATGCCGGCATCGCGCAAGAGGCGGAGCGGGTGCAGATCGGCGCGGAAGACATCCCCGGCCTCGTCGATTTCGCGCGCCAGGAAAAGATCGATTTCGTCGTCGTCGGCCCGGAGGCGCCGCTGGTGGCCGGCCTTGCCGACCGGCTCGAAGAGGCTGGCATCAAGACGTTCGGCCCCTCGGCGGCGGCGGCGCGGCTCGAAGGCTCCAAGGGTTTCGTCAAGGATCTCTGCGCGCGCCTCGATATCCCGACCGCGCGCTACAAGCGCTTCACCGACGCCGCGGCCGCACGCGCGTATGTGCGGGAGCAGGGCGCGCCGCTCGGGCTCACGGCCGAGGGGCTGGCGGCCGGGAAGGGCGTCGTCGTCGCGATGACGGTCGAGGAGGCGCTCGCCGCCGTGGACGAGCGCATGGTCGACCGCAAATTCGGCGATGCCGGAACCGACGTGGTGGTCGAGGAATTCCTGCAGGGGGAGGAGGCGAGCCTGCTCGCGCTGGTGGATGGAGAGCACGTGCTGCCGCTGCCTTCGGCGCAAGACCACAAGCGCGTCGGCGACGGCGACACGGGGCCGAATACCGGCGGCATGGGCGCGTATTCGCCGGCGCCGGTCGCGACACCCGAGGTCGAACGCATCGCGATGGAGCGCATCTTCAAACCGACCGTGGCGGCGATGAAGGCGGCGGGAACGCCGTTCAAGGGCGTGCTCTACGCCGGCGTCATCATTCACGAGGGGCAGCCGAAGCTCATCGAGTTCAACGTGCGCTTCGGCGATCCCGAGTGTCAGGCGCTGCTCGTGCGGCTCAAGTCCGATCTGCTGCCGGCGCTGATCGCGACTCGCGATGGCGAACTCAAGGATTTCGACCTGCGCTGGCACGACGAGGCCTCGCTCTGCGTCGTGATGGCCGCCAAGGGTTATCCCGGCGAATACTTGAAAAACACCGAGATCCGCGGGCTCGATCGCGCGGCCAAGGTCGAAGGCGCCGTCGTGTTCCACGCCGGAACCGCGGAGAAGGGCGGGCGGATCGTCGCCACCGGCGGGCGCGTGCTCGGCGTCACCGCGCGCGGCAAGACCGTGGAAGAGGCGCGCGCCCGCGCCTATCGCGCCGTCGATCTCATCGATTGGCCCGAGGGCTTCTGCCGCCGCGACATCGCGTGGCGGGCCATGACGCCGTCGTCGTCCTGAGCGGTCCGCCCGGGCCGCGAAAAAAATTTCGACGAAGAGTTGCGGCGCTTGAACCGCCGCTACGGCAATGCGAACTTGGCCGCGGACGCTTCGCTGCCGCTCCGAGGGTGGCGGCACGCGACATGACGGGGCGAGAGATGCGCGGCTTCTTCAAGATTCCGTCTGTCGTCCAGATCTGGCTGGCGCAGATGGTGGTGCTTCTGTTCCTGTCGGATCCGGTGATCCGGCTCGTGGCGGTGATCGCGCGTCCGTCGAGCGGAATTCTGAAAACGAAATTCGGCTGGTTCGATCTCGTGCCCTGGGCGGCCGGCGCGATGTGCCTGTCCTGGCTGATGCTCACGATCTTCCGGCCCACGCTCGGACGCGTGCGCTGGATTCCGCTCTTTCCCGCCGGTCCGCTGCCGGTGTGGAACGGCGCGGCGGCGATGACGTACACGTTTCCGTCCACGCACCCGTCCTACGTATTCATGGACGCGCTCGCGGCCGGCTTTGCCTACTTCATCTACAAGATCTGGGCGGAAGGCTGGGACGAGCGCAGAACCGAGGGCCTCATCGTCCTGGCGCTCGGACTGCTCACGCCGGCGGCGCGTCTTTTCGCATGGTACGCGCTCGGCCTGCGCCCGGCGCCGCCGGCGCCCGGGGAAGAAGCCGCGCGGCACACCGCCGGCGTTTTGCGCGAGGCCTGGCGTCCGGTCTTCGCGTTCTACGCGGTGTTCGTCCCGATCATCGTCGTCGTTGGCGGCCTTTCATGGATGTTCACCGATCGCGATCAGAAGGCGCGCATCGCGGCGGCGGTGCGCATCGATGCCGACGAACTCGCCTCGAGCGCGCGCTACTTCCAGGAGATCCGCGACACGAAGGCCACGCTCGAGCAATCGAAGCTCGCGCGCATCACGATCGAGACGGCGGCGGAGGGCCCGCGCTGCCAGCACGAAACCGTCAAGAGTTCGGTGCACTACAACGTGCGTGCGCCGTTCGGCCGCGCCGGCGAGATCATGCTGGTGCTGACGCCCGAGACGCGCGACCGCATTCTCGCGCGCCGGGCCAAGGGCGATCCGGGACCCTACGATCTCATCGGCTTTCTCGTGCGTCCGCCGGCGCCGATTCCGTCATGGCGCCGCCACGTCTATTGCTCGCTGCTCGCGGGCGCGCCGCTGCCGCGCTGGATTTTCGAGGTCGAAGACGTGGTGGCGCGGCGATAGTTGCGCCAGAATCGCCGTTCTCCGGGCAAGATTAACCATATTAATTAATCAATAACCTTAAGAATTGGTTTCGGTTTTTCTTTGACTCGCTTAAGAAACTATTGAATTTTCGCGCCTGCATTTATTTGCGCCGGCTCCAGCCCGCCCGCGTCCCGCCCGAGGGGGCCGACGCAAATAAATCAACTCCGGGAACACGCACCATGTGGGCCGCGAGCGGGACCGAATCGCCGCAAGACATTCTCTCGCGCTCGCTCGAAAGCGCCCTGGGCCTGCTTGCCCGCCGCGTCGCCGAGCCCGACTTCGCCACGATCGTGCGCGCGGCCTTCGCCGACGGCGCGGATCGCAATGCCGTCGCCGACGCGCTCGCCGACGTTTTGATCGCGCGCAACGTGCCGAAGGTTCTGCTCGTTCCGGCGGAAACGCTGCACGGCGCCAGCGGCGCCTACGATGTGCGCAGCGACACGATCTACGTTTCGCAGCAATTCGTCGCCGGAAGTTCCAGTGCCGCGGTCGAGCGCGTGCTGCTCGGCGACCTCGGCCACGCGATCGACGCGCGGCTCGCCGCCGCCGGTGCGATCGCCGGCGATTCGCCCGGCGATGAGGGCGCGATATTCGCGAAGCTCGCGCTCGGCGAAACGGTCGCGCCGGCCGAACTCGCGGCGCTGAAGGCGGAGGACGATCACGGCACGATCGAGATCGCCGGCGCGAGCGCGCCGGCGGAATTCGCGGCAACCTACGGCACCGTCACGATCGACGGCACGATCGGCGAGTGGACCGCCGCCGACCGGCTCGACACGCCGGCGTCGGGCACCGCCGGCTACGCGCTCTACGGCAAGTTCGCCGGCGACGCCTATGTCTTCGCGATCAGCGCGCCCGTCGCCATCGGCGCCGGCACCACGGTGTGGCTCAACACCGATCAGAACAAGGCCACCGGCTATCAGATCTGGGGCTGGGCCGGCGGCGCCGAATACAGCATCAATATCGACGCCGCGGGCCTGGCGAAGCTCTACAGCGGCGCCGAGGGCCAGACGCTCGTCAACGGCGCGCTCGATTACAGCCTGTCGGCCGACGGAAAGACGATCGAAGTCGCGGTGCCGCTCGCGTCGCTGGCCGGCGCGCCGCAGGCCGTCGACGTGCTCGCCGACGTGAACGACACGACTTACGTGCCGAACGACTACGATATCTACACGCTCACGGTCGCGGCGCCGCCGCCGGCGACGCCGGCGCCCGTCGTCGGCAGCGTCACGCTCGATGGCAGCCTCGCGGACTGGACCGCGGCCGACCGCCTCGAACTGCCGGGCTCGGGCGTCGCGGGCTACGAGCTCTACGGCAAATACACTGGCGACTCTTATGTCTTCGCGCTCAAGGCCGACAGCGGCCAGATCGGCGCCGGCACGACCGTCTGGCTCAACACCGACCAGAACAAGGCCACCGGCTATCAGATCTGGGGCTGGGCCGGCGGCGCCGAGTTCAACGTCAACTTCACGAACAAGCCGATCCTCTACAGCGGCGCCGAGGGCCAGACGCTGGTCAGCAACGCGCTTCAATATTCGTACAACGCCGAGAAGAACATCGTCGAATTCGCGATTTCCGCGTCGCAGCTCGGCGGCACGAAGGCGCTCGACGTGCTCGCCGACGTGAACGACTCCGTCTATCTGCCGACGGATTACGCGACCTACACTTATTCCGTGGCGGCGCCGACGGCGCCGGGCCCCGCGCCGGTGGTGGGCGACAAGACGCTCGACGGCAATCTCGCGGACTGGACAGCGGCGGACCGCATCGACCTGCCCGGCTTCCAGGTGCCGGGCTACGAGGTCTACGGCAAGCTCACCGGCGATCATTATGTCGTTGCGATCAAGTCCGACGCGGTGATCGGGGCGGGCACGACGGCCTGGTTCAACGTCGATCAGAACGCGGCCACCGGCTACCAGATCTTCGGCGCGTCGGGCGGCGCGGAGTACAACGTCAACATCGGCACGGGCGGGCAGATCGGCCTCTATAGCGGCAACGCCGGCGAAACCCTGATCCAGTCGGGGCTGCAACACGGCGTCTCCGCCGACGGCAAGGTCGTCGAATTCGCGGTGGCCAAGTCCGCGATGACGGGCGCCGCCGGCAGCGTCAACGTGCTCGTCGACGTCAACGATCAGACCTACCTTCCGGTCGATTACGCCAATCAGTTCACGATCCGCGACGGCACCGCGGTGCCGCCGGTCGCCGACGACGGCCTCAAGGTCGCGATCGTCTACTCGGCGACGACGGCCGCCAAATATTTCGATCTCACGGCCTACTCGCAGCTGTTCATGGCGGCGCAGAGCCAGGCGACCATGGCCGGCATTCCGTACGACGTTCTGTCGGAGGCCGACCTCACCGACGTCCAGAAGCTCGCGAGCTACGACGCGATCGTGTTCCCGTCGTTCTCGCACGTGCCCGACGGGCAGCTCGCCGCGATCGAAGGCGCGCTGAAATCGGCGGTCTACGACTATCACGTGAGCCTCATCGCGGCCGGCGACTTCATGACCAACGACGCGGCCGGCAATTCGCTGCCCGGCGACAGCTATGCGCGCATGAAGTCGCTGCTCGGCGTCACCTTCGAGGGCTACGGCACCGGCGACCTGTCGGTACATGCCGGCGACACGTCGCATCCGATGATGGACGGCTATCAGGCCAACGAGCTCATCCGCGACTACACCAATGTCGGCTACCTGCACTACCAGCCGGTGACGGCGGGGGCCGCGGTGCTCGCCACCGAAACGGCCGGCGGCCAGACCTACAACGCCGTGCTGGCGACGAAAACCGGCGGCGACAACGTGCATTTCGCGACCGACGCGCTGCTTGCCGACAACAACATGCTCTGGCAGGCGATCCAGCAGGTGACGAAGGCCGAGGGCGCCGTCGAGATCGGCCTGCAGATGAGCCGGCAGACGAGCCTGTTCGCCGCGCGCAACGACATGGATCAGTCGCAGGAGACCAACGACGTCTCCCCCGACAGCGGAGCGGCCGGCATCTACGACAAGCTGCTGCCGATCCTTCAGCAGTGGAAGGCCGACTACAACTTCGTCGGCTCCTACTACATCAACATCGGCAACAACCCGCCCGACCAGGTGACCGACTGGTCGGTCTCGAAGCCCTACTACCAGCAGATGCTGGCGATGGGGAACGAGATCGGCACCCACTCCTACACGCACCCCGACGACACGAACCTGCTCTCGGCCTCGCAGATCGAATTCCAGTTCAACCAGTCGCAGCTCGTCATCGAGCAGCAGCTCGGAATCAACGTCGTCGGCGCGGCGCTGCCCGGCAATCCCGAGAAGCTGCCGACCGCGACCCAGGTGATCCAGTATTTCGACTACATATCGGGCGGCGCCTCCACGTTCGGCGCCGGCTATCCCGGCGCCTTCGGCTATCTGACGCCGGGGCTCGCCGACAAGGTCTATATCGCGCCCAACGTCTCGTTCGATTTCACGCTGGCGGGCTGGCAGAATCTCACGCCGGCGCAGGCCGAGGAGGCCTGGGCGAAAGAGTGGGGCGCGCTGACGAACCACGCCGAGGTGCCGATCATCGTCTGGCCGTGGCACGATTACGGCCCGACGGAATGGCTCATCGACCCGCCGGAGGGGTCGAAATACACGCTCGAGATGTATACGGACTTCATCGCCCGCGCCGCGGCGGCGGGCACCGAGTTCGTGACGCTCGCCGACCTCGCGCAGCGCATCGAGTCGTTCGAGAAATCGTCCGTGCAGACGTCGGTGGCCGGCAACGTCGTCACCGCGACCGTCACCGGCAACGACGTCGGCAAATTCGCGCTCGACATCGACGGCGGCCAGACGATCCAGAAGGTCGCGGGCTGGTATGCCTACGATTCCGACAGCGTGTTCCTGCCGCGCAATGGCGGCCAATACGCGATCACGCTCGGCGCCACGCCCGACGACGTGACTCACATCACGGCGCTGCCGGCGCGCGCCGAGCTGCTGTCGGTCACAGGCGACGGCACCAATCTCGCCTTCTCGGCCATCGGCGAAGGCAAGCTCGTCATCGATCTCAAGAACCCGGCCGGGCTTAGCCTTTCCGTCACCGGCGCCGAGATCGTGAGCCTGGCGGGCGACCGGCTCGAACTCAACCTGGTCGGTCTGGGCCAGCACGACGTTTCGGTGACGCTCGGGGCGGCCACGGTCAATCATCCGCCGGTCATCACGTCCAACGGTGGCGGCGACACGGCCACGCTCATCGTTCCCGAGAACGGCACCGCCGTGACCACCGTCAAGGCGACCGACCAGGAGCCGGGCGCGCTCAAATACACGATCGCCGGCGGCGCCGACGCGTCCGCGTTCGCGATCGACGAGTCGACCGGCGCGCTGTCGTTCAAGTTGGCGCCCGACTACGAGGCGCCGCACGATGCCGGCGTCAACAACGTCTACAACGTGATCGTGCAGGCGACCGACGGGCAGGGCCTCTCGGATTCGCAGGCGCTCGCCGTCGCGGTCAGCGACGTGCTCGGCGTCACGCGCACCGGCAACGGCTCGGCCAATGCGCTGACCGGCACCGGCGAAGTGGATACGCTCGACGGCCGCGGCGGCAACGACACCCTCTCGGGCCTTGCCGGCGACGACATCCTGATCGGCGGTTCGGGCGCGGATACGCTGCTCGGCGGCGCCGGCAACGATGCGCTGCGCGGCGATGGCGGTGCCGACATCCTGAACGGCGGCGCCGGGGCGGACCGCATGACCGGCGGCGCCGGCAACGACCGTTTCGTGTTCTCGGCGATGGAGGATTTCGGCACGCTGGCGCTCGGCGACGTGATCACCGATTTCCGCAGCGGGCAGGACAAGCTCGATCTCTCCGCGATCGACGCCAACATCGGCGCCACGGGCGATCAGGCCTTCACGCTGCTGGCCACGGCGGGGGCGGATTTCACGGCGGCCGGGCAGCTGCGCATCGTCCAGGATACGGCGGCCAACAAGACCTACGTCGAAGGCAACGTCGATTCCGGCCTCGGCGCCGATTTCCGCATCACGCTCGACACGCTCGTGCCGTTGAAGCAGGCGGACGTCATCCTTTAACGGCCGGCGCGCGGCGCCGGGGCTACGCGCGCCTGGTTTTGAGGGCGGGCTTGCGCGCCGGAGCCGCCACCACCGTCTCGTCGCGGTCGAGCAAGCGGATGAGCTTCGCCACCGCCCCGGTCAGCGAAGCCGCTTCGGCGGGCGAAAGCGCGGCCATCAGGCGCTCGTGCAGCGCCACGCGCAGCGGCATGATCGCGCGCGAGAGCGCGCGCCCGGCCTCGGTCGCCGAGAACAGCACGCTGCGCGCGTCGTGCGGATCGGCTTCGCGCCGGGCCAGGCGGCGGCGGATGAGGGCGGCGGCGGCCCGGCTCACTTCGGCGCGGTCCACGCGCATCCGCGCCGCGATCCAGCGCACCGTCGACGGCGATCGCACCGAAAGCTGCGCGAGCACGCGCCATTCCGCGACGCCGAGCTCGTATTCCTTGCCGAGCTCCGCGGCGCTCGTGCGCTCGATGAGCTTCGCGAGAATGCAGATCTGGTAGCTGAGCAGATCTTCCAGCGGCACGGCGGCGGCAGGGCCGGATTCGCGCGGGGCGCGGACGGAAGCGGGTTTCATGCGGATGCGGGCGCGGTTGACACCGCCCTTGTCGCATGATTTTCATTGAGCAATCAACAAAACCTTGCGGCACGACATGAAGGGCGGAGACGCGATCCTCATCGCCGGCGGCGGCATCGGCGGGCTCACCGCCGCGCTCGCCCTGCAGCAACGCGGCATCCGCGTGCGCGTGTTCGAGCAGGCGCCGGCGCTGCGCGAAATCGGCGCGGGACTGCAGATCAGCGCCAACGGCACGCGGGTCCTGTTCGCGCTGGGCCTCGAGCGCGCGCTGATGGACATCGCCTGGGTTCCGGCCGGCAAAGAGGTGCGCCTCTGGAACACCGGCGAGACCTGGAAGCTGTTCGATCTCGGCCTCGTTTCGGTGGAGCGCTACGGCTTCCCCTACGTGATGGTGCATCGCGCCGATTTTCATGCGGTGCTCGCCGCGGCGATCCGCGCGCGCGATCCCGAGGCGATCCGCATCGGCGCCCGCGCCACCGGTTTCGAGCAAGACGGCGAGGGCGTGACGCTGGCGCTTGCCGGCGGCGAGAGCGTGCGCGGCCGGGCGCTGATCGGCGCCGACGGCGTGCATTCCGCGATCCGCGCCGCGCTGTTCGGTCCCGACAAGCCGAATTTCACCGGCTGCATGGCCTGGCGCGGGCTCATTCCGGCCGAGCGGCTGCCGCCGCACCTGAAGCGGCCGGCCGGCACGAACTGGGTCGGGCCCGGCGGCCACATCGTTCATTACTTCGTGCGACGCGGCGAGATCCTGAACTTCGTCGGCGTGCGCGAGCGGTCCGACTGGACCGTCGAATCGTGGACGGCCGCCGGCACGGTCGAGGAGTGCCTCGCCGATTTCGAGGGC
>CAZUYG010000021.1:0-13280 GCA_964624265.1 uncultured Candidatus Odyssella sp. | reverse complement strand
CCGAGCGGCGCGCGAGCGGGGCAACTCGGTCTACTTCCCCGACCGCGTCGTGCCGATGCTGCCGGAAGAGCTTTCCAACGACCTCTGCTCGCTGCGCCCGCACGAGGACCGCGCCTGCATGGCCGCGCACATGCGCATCGATGCCGGCGGCGAAATGTTCGAGCACCGCTTCGAGCGCGGCCTCATGCGCTCCGCCGCGCGCCTCACCTACGAGCAGGCCCAGCGCGCCGCCGACGGCGCGCCCGACGACGTGACCGGGCCGCTGATCGACCGCGCGATCCGCCCGCTCTATGCCGCCTATGCCGCGCTGGCCGCGGCGCGGGCCCGGCGCCACGTGCTCGAGCTGGACCTGCCCGAACGGAAGATCGAGCTCGATACGGAGGGCCGCGTCGTCCGCATCGCGACGCCGCCGCGCCTCGACAGCCACCGGCTGATCGAGGAATACATGATCCTCGCCAACGTGGCCGCCGCCGAGGCGCTCAAGGCGAAGCGCCAGCCCTGCATGTATCGCATCCACGAGCCGCCCGATCTCGCGAAGCTCGAGGCGCTGCGGCCGGTGCTGAAGGAACTCGGCGCCTCGCTGCCGCCCCAGGGCCTGAGCGCGCGGGATTTCAACCGCGTCATCGCGCAGACCCGCGATTCGCCGCACAAGCGCATGGTGCACGAGCTGATCCTGCGGGCGCAGAGCCAGGCGCAGTACAATCCGGTCAACCGCGGGCATTTCGGCCTCGCGCTCCGGCGCTACGCGCATTTCACCTCGCCGATCCGGCGCTATGCCGACCTGCTCGTTCACCGCGCGCTGCTCGGCCCCGAGGCACCGGGCGGCATCGGGCGGCGCGAAGCGGCCGGCTGGGCCGATCTCGGCGAGGCGATCTCGAAGACCGAGCGCCGGGCGATGGCCGCCGAGCGCGATGCCAACGACCGTTACATCGCCGCCTTTCTCGCCGACCGGGTCGGCGCCGAGTTCGAGGGCACTGTGAACGGCGTGCAGCGATTCGGCCTGTTCGTGACGCTCGACGAGACCGGCGCGGACGGGCTATTGCCGGTCGGCGCCCTGCCGCGCGACTACTACCGGCACGACCCCGAGCGCCATGCTTTGGTCGGGCGCGCCACCGGCCGCACCTTTCACCTCGGCGATGCCGTGACCGTGCGCCTCGAAGAGGCGGATGCCATCACCGGCAGCCTCGGCTTCGGCTTCGTCGCGCACGCGCCGGCGCGGGCTTTCTCCCGGCCGCCGGCCTTCCGGGGCGCGCGCCGGGGCCGCCGCCGCCATTAAGAATAAGCGGAATAAAGGCTTGCCAGTCCCAAGACTTCTCTGGCTAAACTGTGAATTGGCCTAGACCTCAAACTCGTATTACCTTCACGCCGCATGCTGTATCCCAAGAGCGAATTGGCGCCGTGTGATGCGGGTGGCGGTGCACGGGCGGCCATCGGGGCAACCGCCCGGGCGCGGCCGCACGCTCTTGCCGCCCGGCGGCTCCGGCGCATTTCCCCAGCCAATTGGATTGTTGCCATGGCACGCCATTCGGTGGCTGCGGTTCTGACACTCGTGCTCGCGTTCGGCGCCGCCTGCGCCGAGACCGGACTGCGGACCGACAGGCCGGCGCGCGTGACCGGCGAAACCGCTTCCTCGAGCGTTTTCCGGGTGGGGTACCGCTATATCCGCGACCGCTACGTTCGCGCGGTGACCGTGCGCGACGTGGCTCTGGGCGGCCTCAAGGGCCTCTCCGCCATCGACGGGCAGATCGCGGTCGCGGCGCCGGGTGCCACCGTCACCATCCAGCACGCCAGCCGGCGCCTGGCCGCGTTCCCGGCGCCGCATCCCCAGGATTACGACGGCTGGGCGCAGGTGACGGTATCGGCGATCCAGGCGGCGGCGGCGGCGTCCGAGCCCATCGCGCGCGCCGGCACCGAAAAAGTCCAGCAGGCCGTTTTTTCGTCCGCGCTCTCGTCGCTCGACGGCTTCTCCCGCTACGTGCCGCCGTCGGATGCGCGCGAGAGCCGCGCGCTGCGCAATGGCTACGGCGGCATCGGGATCACCGTTCAGCAGGTCGAAGGCCAGCTGAAGGTGGTTTCGGTCATGCCCGGCACGCCGGCCGAGACCGCGGGCTTGCGCGCCGACGACTCGATCGTGCGCATCGCCGGACGGCCGATCGCCGGCCTCGAACTGCGCGAGGTGGTGCAGCAGCTGCGCGGGCCCGAAGGCAGCCGGGTGATCCTCACCGTCGCGCGCACCGCGGTCGCGCAGCCGCTCGAACTGACCGTCGTCCGCCGGCACATCATCCCCGTCGCCGCGGTGTACCGCCGCGAGGGGAATATCGCTTTCATCCAGGTGACGCGCTTCCTCCAGGGCACCGCGCGCCAGGTGGCCCGCGCCGTCGCCGATGCGAAGCGGGAAATCGGCCCCAGCCTCGCCGGCATCATCCTCGACCTCCGCGACGATCCGGGCGGCCTGCTCGATCAGGCCATCGACGTGTCCGATCTCTTTCTCGGCGACGGGCGCATCGTCTCGACGATCGGCCGCCACCCCGAAAGCCAGCAGACCTACGATGCGCGTTCCGGCGACATCGCCGCCGGTCTTCCGATCGTGGTCCTCGTGAACAGCCGCACCGCCTCGTCGTCCGAAATCGTGGCGTCGGCGCTGCAGGACAATCGGCGCGCGGTCGTCGTCGGCTCGAACACCTACGGCAAGGGCACGGTGCAAACCGTGTTCACGCTGCCCAACGACGGCGAGCTGATCCTCACCTGGTCGCGCTTCCACGCGCCGTCGGGTTATGCGCTCGAAGGCCTCGGCGTGCTGCCGAACCTCTGCACCGCCCGGAAAGGCTCCACCGCCCAATCCGTGATCCGCAGCCTGGCCACCGCCGATGCGCGGACCAACCAGCTGTTCCGCCAGTGGCGCAGTTCGACGACGCCCAACCCGGCCCGCTCGAAGCCGCTGCGCGCGAACTGCGCCGCCGACCCGGCCGACACCGCGCGGCGCGAGATCGACCTGCAGGTCGCCAAGGCGCTGCTGGCCGAGCCGGCGCTCTACCAGCGCGCCCTGTTCATCGCCAACGGACCGCAATCGGCCTTCCGCAGCCGGCGCGATACCGACCTGGCCGACCCCGAGGAGCAGTAAGACATTCCGCTTTCTTGACAGGCGGGGCGCGCCAAGTATTGTCCCGCCCCAAGATTTGAGGGGACGCGCCCGCGAGCGGGCGCGTTTCCATTTCCGCCCATTCGAGGACCCGAACGATGCCCAAGCGCCCCAATTCCGTGCAGATCAAGCTCGTCAGCACGGCCGACACCGGCTATTTCTACGTGACCTTCAAGAATCCGCGTAACGTCACGGAAAAGCTCGAGAAAAAGAAATACGATCCGATCGCGAAGAAGCACGTCGCGTTCAAGGAATACAAGATCAAGTAACCGGGCTGGCCGGCTCCGGCCGGAGGAGCCGCGTGGGCGGGATTTGCCTGGCGCTCCCGTCCTGACGGACCGCGCGTTCTAGGCCGCCGGGGCCGCCAGCGAGGCGCGCGTGCGCGGCGCGGCCGCGGTGACGCAGTTGCGGCCCTTCCGCTTGGCGGCATAGAGCGCCTTGTCGGCGTCTTTCAGCAGCTCGTCGGGAGAAATCGCCCCTTCCGCGACCCCGATGCTGACGGTGATGCGCAGCGGCGCCGGCCCGAGCGCGAAAGGCTTCTCCTCGATCACGGCGCGCAGACGCTCCGCCACGGCTTCGGCCGTGCGCAGATCGGCGCCGGGCATCAGCACGACGAATTCCTCGCCGCCGATGCGGACCACCATGTCGGAGGTGCGGACATGGCCGAGGAGCCGCTCCGCGAGCATGCGCAGCGCCACGTCGCCCACGGCGTGGCCGAGGCGGTCGTTGATGTCTTTGACGCGGTCGCCGTCGACCAGCAGCAGCGCGAACGGTCCCTCGCCCGGCGCGCCGCCGCCGGGCAGAGCCCGCTCATGGCGCGCCCGGGCCTGCAGTTCGAAATAGGCGTCGAGGTAGCGGCGGTTGAACACGCCGGTCAGGCTGTCCGTCACGGCGAGATCGAGGCTCTGCGCATATTGGCGGCGCAGGCGGGTCATCAGCGAATGTCGCTCGGCCAGGCGCATCAGCGCCGCCGCCGTCGCCTCCGGATCGAGCGGACGCGGCAGCGGCTCGGCGAGGCCGAGTTCCAGGGCACGGACGGCGCGGAACGGATCGCGCGCCTCGTGCGCGATGGCCACCGGGCGGCGGCGGTCGATCTGGCGGTAACGCGCCGCGATGGCGAGCGGATCGGCGCGGCTCGCGTCGACGAGCACGAGCTCCGGCGCCACGTCGGCGGCCGCCACTTCCACCACCGGACGCGCGATGCCGGTCGCGAGCGCGAAGCCCGCGCGGGTCAACGCGCCGGCCAGCTCCGGCGCCAGCTTGCCGTCGTCGGTGAGAACCAGAAGGCGGCGCGGCAACGGCGCCTCGTCGATTTCCACGACCTTGATGCCGAGGGAGCGGCTCGCCTCGCGGCGCATGTGCAGCTCTTCGAGCAGGGCCTGGTGCCGCAATAGGTGGCGCAGTCGCGCGCCGAGCAGGACCGTGTCGGGATGCGGGCCGATCACCGCGTCCGCGCCGGCCGCATAGGCCGCGGCGGCGCCATGCGGCGTCGTGAAATGCGCGGCCACGATCACCGGCAGCGCCTCATGCATCGGATCGCGCCGCAGGGCACGCACGCAGTCGGCGGCCATCGCGCCGTCGTCCTCGTCGCCGATGACCGCGAGATCGAACGGGCCGGCGGACAGCGCGGCCTGCGCCTCCGTCCAGCCGCGCACGATCTCGAGCGCGGCGTAGTCGCGCGCAAGCACGCGTTCGACCGTCGCGGCGGGCATGTCCCCGTCGCGCATGATGAGAATTCGTGCCGTCATGGAGCTTTCCCAGATGCTCCGTGAAGCTTCGGAACTATTGGAGGTGGCGCTCGACCGTCTCGAGGAAGCTCGTCAGCGAGATCGGCTTCGCGAGATAGCCCTCGCAGCCGCCCTCGCGGATCTTCTCCTCGTCGCCCTTCATCGCGAACGCGGTGACGGCGATGATCGGGATGCTCTTGAGGCTCTCGTCTTCCTTGATCCACTTGGCCACTTCGAGGCCGGAGACCTCGGGGAGCTGGATGTCCATGAGGATCAGGTCCGGCCGCTCGTCGCGGGCGACTTTGAGCGCCTCGACCCCGTCGCGCGACTCGATGGTCTGGTAGCCGTGCGCCTCGAGCAGGTCGCGGAAGAGCTTCATGTTGAGCTCGTTGTCCTCGACGATCAGAACTTTCTTCGGCATCTCGAACCTCTGTGTACCGGCCGGCGCCGGATGGCTCCCACCTCGGAAGCGTCGCATGCTAGGATCAAAACGGAGACGCCGCCATGGCAGGCGATCGCTGCCGTTTCGTTTCCGCCGTCGATAATGGCGAACTCTATGGCCGGGTTACTTAAGAATTCGTTAGCCAGGCAACACCTCCGGAAACGTCCGGATGCGCGCAAGTCGTTTTTCGGGCGCGATTTTTCGCGTGCCGGGGGGCGCCTCGCACTTTTGTTACGGTTAACCCGGCCGCTGCCCCGGCCGCCCTCCGGGGCCGCCCCGGCCGCGCCATGACCGTCCTCTGCCGCGACTGCTTCGCGCTCGCGGCGGACGGGGCCAAGCGCTGCGCGGCCTGCGGCAGCCCCCGGCGCATCGCCCATGCCGAACTGGCGCAGCTCGGCATCGCGCACCTCGCCTGTGACGCGTTCTATGCCTCGGTGGAGAAGCGCGACGCGCCCGAGCTGCGCGACCGGCCGGTGATCGTGGGCGGCGGCCGGCGCGGGGTCGTCTCCGCCGCCTGCTACATGGCCCGGCGCTACGGCGTGCGCTCGGCGATGCCGATGTTCAAGGCGCTGAAGCTCTGCCCCGACGCCGCCGTCGTCCGTCCGAACATGCGGAAATACGCCGAGGTGGGGGCCGCGGTGCGCGACCGGATGCTGTCGGTTACGCCCTCGGTCGAACCACTGTCGATCGACGAGGCGTTCCTGGATCTGCGCGGCACCGAGCGCCTGCACAAGGCCCCGCCCGCCGCGACGCTCGCCCGCCTCGCCCGCCGCATCGAGGACGAGCTCGGCATCACCGTTTCGATCGGCCTCAGCTACTGCAAGTTCCTCGCGAAGGTCGCATCGGATCTCGACAAGCCGCGCGGCTTCGCCGTGATCGGCCGCGCCGAGGCGAAGACGTTTCTCGCCGGGCAGCCGGTCCGCCTCATCTGGGGCGTGGGCGGCAAGTTCGCGGAGCGCCTGAAGGCCGATGGCATCACGCACATCGCGCAGCTCCAGGCGCTCGACGAGCGCACGCTGGTGGGCCGCTACGGAGTCATCGGGTCGCGCCTCTATCATTTCGCGCGCGGCGAAGACGAACGCTCGGTCGATCCCGAGCACGAGGCCAAGAGCGTTTCGGCCGAAACGACGTTCGACATCGACATCCGCGATTTCGCCGCGCTGCGCCGCGAGCTGTGGCCGCTGTGCGAGAAAGTGTCGGCGCGCATGAAAGCCGCGGGGCTCGAAGGCCGCGGCGTGACGCTGAAGCTCAAGACCGCGGGCTTCAAGCTACTGACGCGCGCGGTGCAGCTCGATCGTCCGACCCAGCTCGCCGACGCGCTGTTCCGCGCCGCCGAGCCGCTCCTGAAGAAGGAAGCCGGCGGAACGCCCTATCGCCTCATCGGCATCGGCCTCTCGCATCTCGTACCGGCGGCCGGCGACCAGCCCGACCTGTTCGAGCCGCAGGGCGACAAGCGCGCCCGCGTCGAGCGCGCGATCGACGCGGTGCGCGGCAAGCTCGGCAAGAACGCAATCGGCACGGGCCGCGGGTTGAAAGGCTGAACCGCCGCCTTACACGGCAGGGCGCTTCTTCGCCAATCCCAGATAGCTCTCCACCACGCGCGGATTGTGCATGAGGTCCGCGGCCGGGCCTTCCAGCACGACCGATCCGGTTTCGAGCACGTAGCCGTAATCAGCCACGGCGAGCGCGGCGCGCGCGTTCTGCTCGACGAGCAGGATGGAGACGCCCGAATCGCGCAGCGATTCGATGATGCGGAAGATTTCGAGCACGATCAGCGGCGCGAGGCCGAGGCTCGGCTCGTCGAGCATCAGCAGCCGCGGCTTGGCCATCAGCGCGCGGCCCAGCGCCAGCATCTGCCGCTCGCCGCCCGAGAGCGTCCCGGCGAGCTGGTCCGCGCGTTCGCGCAGGCGCGGGAAGCGCTGATAGATCGCCGCGCGGTCATCGGCGAGGCCGCGCGCGCCCTTGCGGTAGCGCGCGAACGCGCCGAGGGCGAGATTGTCGGCCACCGACATTTCGGCGAACAATTCGCGCCGTTCCGGCACCAGCACGAGGCCGCGCGCGACGCGCGCTTCGGTGGGTAGATCGCCGAGCGCCGCCCCGTCGAACTGCACGCTGCCGCGGCCGGGCAGCAAGCCCATGATCGCGTTGAGCAGCGTGGTCTTGCCGGCGCCGTTGGGGCCGATGACGGTGACGATTCGTCCGGCGCCGACCTCGAGCGAGGCACCGCGCAGCGCCTCGACCCGGCCGTAGGCGACCGAGAGGTCTTTCACCTGGAGCATCGCCGCCGTCATGGCGCCGCCCCGAGATAGGCCTCGATCACGCGCGGGTCGGCCTGTACGGCATCCGGTGCGCCGCCGGCAATGCGCTCGCCGAAATCCATCACGACCAGCCGATCGACCAGCCCCATGACGAAATCCATGTCGTGCTCCACGACCAGGATCGACATGCCTTCCTCGCGCAAGGCGCGCAGCAGCGCCGCCAGCGCCTGCTTTTCCTGATAGCGCAGGCCCGCCGCCGGCTCGTCGAGCAGCAGCAGCATCGGATCGGCGGCCAGCGCGCGCGCGATCTCGACGATGCGCTGCTGGCCGAGCGCGAGGCTGCCGGCCGGGTCGTAGAGGTGATCGCCGAGGCCGGCGCGGCGCAGCTGCCGCGCCGCCTCGAACAGGATCGCGCGCTCCTCGGCGCGGTCGAGCCGCAGCGTCGCCGGCGCGACGCCGCCGCGGCCGCGCAGCGTGGCGCCGATCGCCGCGTTCTCGAGCACGGTCATCAGCGGCCGGAGCTGCACGTGCTGGAACGTGCGCGCGATGCCGCGCCGCACGATGTGGCGCGAGGCGAGGCGGTCGATCCGCTCGCCGCGGAACCGCACTTCGCCGCCGCCGAGCGGCAGCACGCCGGTGATGAGGTTGAACATCGTGCTCTTGCCGGCGCCATTGGGGCCGATGAGGCCCATGATCTCGCCGGCGCGCACCTCGAAGCTCACGCCATTCACGGCGACGAGCCCGCCGAACGCCTTGTAGGCCTTGTCGACCTCGAGAATCACCTCGCCGCGCGCCGGCGCCGGACGGCGCGGCAGCGCGGGCGCCGCCTCGGGCGCGATCGCCGCGGCGCGCTTCGGCGGGAACAGCCGCACGATTCGCGCCATGATTCCCCCGCCCGCGTGCTGCAGCAGCAGGATGATGAGAACGCCGAAGACGATCACTTCGAACTGGCCGGAGCTGCCGAACAGCTTCGGCAGGATGTCCTGCAGCCAGGTCTTGAGCGCCGTGATGAGGCCGGCGCCGACGATGGCGCCCCACACATGCGCCGCGCCGCCGACCACGACCATGAACAGGTATTCGATGCTGTAGCCGATGCCGAACGGGCCGGGATTGACGAAGCGCAGATAGTGCGCGTGCAGCCAGCCCGCGAGCCCGGCGAGCAGCGCGGCATAGACGAACACGACGAGCTTGAGCCACGCCGTGTTGACGCCGAAGCTTTCGGCCATCGCCGCGTTGCGCAGCGCGCGGATCGCGCGGCCGGGCCGCGAATTGAGCAGGTTGACGAGCGCGGCCAGCGCCAGCAGCACGCAGGCCCAGATCAGATAGTAGAAGTCCTGCGCGGTCTGGATCTTCGCGCCGAACAGCGGCAGCGGCGGAATGTTGGAGATGCCGTTGAAGCCGCCAAGCCCTTCGACGTTGCCGAACACGTAGCTGAGGCTGATCCCCCAGGCGATCGTGCCGAGCGCGAGATAGTGGCCCGAAAGCCGGAGCGTGAGCCCGCCGAGAACCACCGCCACCGCCGCGGTCAGCAGAAGTCCGATCGGCAGGCCCAGCCAGGGCGACAGGCCGAAGCCGACCGATGCCACCGCCGTCGCATAGGCGCCGACGCCGACGAACGCGGCCTGCCCGAACGAGGTGAGTCCGGCAATCCCCGTCAGCAGCACGAGGCCGAGCGCCACGAGGCTGTAGAGCCCGATGTAGTTGACGAGCGTGACGTAGAACGGGGGCAGATAGAGCGGTCCCGCCGCCAGCAGCGCGAAGAAGATCGCGGTCGCGATGCGCGCCGGCGTCATTCGTCGTGCTCCTCTTCCACGTGCCGGCTCATCAGCGAGCGCCAGAGCAGCACGGGAATCAGCAGCGAGAAGACGATGACCTCCTTGAACGCGCTGGCATAGAACGACGCGAAGGATTCGAGCAGGCCGACCAGCACGGCGCCGAGCGCCGCGAGCGGATAGCTCGTCATGCCGCCGATGACCGCGCCGACGAAGCCCTTGAGCGCCACGAGGAATCCGGAGTCATAGTAGATCGTCGTGAACGGCGCGATCAGCACGCCCGAAAACGCGCCGAACAGCGCGGCGAGCGTGAAGGCGAGCCGGCCCGACGCTTCCGTGGGGATTCCCACGAGGCGCGCGCCGGTGCGGTTCATGGCGGTGGCGCGCAGCGCCTTGCCCCACAGCGCGCGGCCGAAGAATTGCCAGAGCGCCACGATGAGAATCGCCGAGGCCGCGAGCACGAGCAGCGTTTGCGCGGACGCCGTCATCGATCCGAGCGCGACCTGGCCGGAGACGAAGCTCGGCGTGCGCCAGCCTTCCGCGCCGAAGAAGACCAGGCCGAGCCCCATCAGCACGTAGTGGACGGCCACGGCCACGAACAGCAGCACGAGCACCGAGGCGTTGGCGATCGGCTGCACGGCGAGGCGATAGGCGATCGGCCCGAGCGGCACGACGAGCGCGAGCGTGAGCAGCACCTGCACGAGCAGCGGCGGCTTCTGCGGCGCGAGCCACACGGCGAGGCCGAGCAGCGCCGTGGGGATCACGACATAGAGCAGCGCCGCCGAAACCAGGCCCTGCCGGCGCTTCTCGCGGAGGGCCGCCGCGAGTTCGACGATCATCGCCACGGCGCCGATGCCGGCGACCAGATAGGCCGTGCCCGGCACTTTGGCCTGCTGCAACGTGGCGAGCGTCAGCGCGCCGAAGGCCACGAACTCGCCTTGCGGCACGTAGAGCACGCGCGACACGGCGAAGACGAGCAGGATCGCCAGCGCCAGCAGCGCATAGATCGCGCCGTTGGTGAGCCCGTCCTGGATCAGCAGCAGGGCGATTTCGAAATTCATCGGCGGCGGCAGCTTCAAACGGGCCGGCCCGGCCGCGAAAGCGCAGCCGGGCCGGTATCCGCTACGCGCTGTGTCGCAGCGCTATTTCAGCAGCTTCCACTGCCCGCCCTCGACGCGCACCAGCACCCGCGCGCGCTGGTCGACGCCGTTGTGGTCCGACGCGCTCATGTTGTAGACGGCGTGCGTGCCGACCACTTCCTTGCTGCCCTCGAGTGCGTCGCGCAGCGCCTGGCGGAACTGCGGGGTGCCCGCCTTCGCCTTGGCCGAAGCGCCCGCCACGGCCGCCTGCACGAGCAGGAACGCATCGTAGGAATACCCCGAGAACGCGTTCTTCACCTGCGGATAGGCGGGCGAGAGTTTCGCGAAGAAATCCAGCGCCACCTTCTTGATCGGGTTCGAATCGGGAAGCTGGTCGGCGACCATCAGCGGCCCGGTCGGCGCCACCGTGCCCTCGACGGCCTTGCCGCCGATGCGGATGAAGTCCGCGCCGATCACGCCGTGCGTGTGATAGATCGTGCCCGCGAAGCCCCGCTCCTTGAGCGCGATGTGCGGCGTGGTGGCCGGCGTGCCGGAGCCGCCGACGAGGATCGCGTCGGGCTTGGCCGCCATCAGCTTCAGCACCTGCGCGTTCACCGACGTGTCGGGCCGGTTGTAGCGCTCGGTGGCGACGATCTTGATGCCGGCGGGGCCGGCGGTGGCCTCGAGGGCCTTCAGCACCAGATCGCCCCAGCCGTCGGCGAAGCCGATATAGCCGATGGTCTTGCCGCCATGGGCCTTCATGTGCTCGACGACGCCGGCGATCATCACCGGGACCGATTGCGGGATCGAGAAGACCCACGGCAGCTTGGCCGGCGGAACGACGACCGGCGACAGGCACACCATGGCGATCTTCGCCTCGACGGCGACGTCGGAGACCGCGAGGCAGCCCGGCGTGAAGGTCGGGCCGAGGATGATGTCGACCTTTTCCTCCTCGATGAGCTTGCGCGCGTTCTTCACCGAGGTGGAGGGGTCGCTGCCGTCGTCGAGAATGACGAACTTCGCCGGCTGGCCGGCGATCTGCGGCGGGAGATTCGTGTAGACGTTGCGATAGGGAATGCCGAGCGAGGCGCCCGGCCCGGTCGTGGACGCGATGATGCCGATCTTGACCTCGGCTCCCGCCTGCGCGGAGAGCGCGAGGCCGGCCGCGAGCGCCGCGGATGCGGCGAGGCGCGTGACGTGTTTCATGGTGACTCCCTCCTCCGGAGATTTTTTACAATAACGTAAAAGATGCGCGTGCCGCAACTCGCCGCGGCAACGCCTCTGAAACCGGCATAGCGCATCCGCATCGCATCGGCCAGCCGCATTACGGCGTCAGGCGGCCGCCGTTCACGTGCAGCGTCTGCCCCGTCATGAAGCGCGCCGCCGGACCCATCAGGAACAGGATCGGTCCGACCACGTCGTCGACGTCGGCCAGCCGGCCGAGCGGGAACAGGCGCGCATAGTCCGCGCCCTGGAACCACGCGGCGGCGGCCGGATCGTCCGGCCCGCGGCCGGTTCCGCCCTTCATGAACGCGGTCTCGATGGCCGAGGGCGCCACGGCATTGGCCCGGATCTGCGGCGCGTTCTCGATCGCCAGCGCCTTGGTGAAGCCGACCAGACCGGCCTTGGCCGCCGCGTAGGGACCGAAGCCCGGCAGCACGTTGAAGCCGAGTCCGGACGAAACCGCGACGATCGCGGGTTCGCGGCCCTTGCGGAGCAGCGGCAGCGCGGCACGGGCGACCAGATAGGCGGAGCGCAGGTTCCCCGCGATGACCTCGTCCCATTGCGCCGGTGCCAGCGCGTCGATGCGCGCGGGCGGCGCGATGGTGAAGCCGATCAGGAACACGAGCGCGTCGGCGGCGCCCCAGACCGTCTCGATCTCGCGGAAAGCGGCATCGACGGCGGCGGGATCGGCGGCGTCGAGCGCGATCGCGCGCGCGCCGGGCGGCGCCGGATGCTTCTCGAGCGACCGCGCGAGATCGAGCACCGCGACCTCGTGGCCATTGGCACGGCAGGCGGCGACGACGGCGCGGCCGATGTCGCCCGCCCCGCCCGCGACGACGACGCGCGTGCCCGGCGGCGCGGTGAGGCGCGTCCAGTCCGGCGCGGCCATCAGGCGCGCGCCTGCGGGCGCGGCCACGCTACGGGAAACAGCTCGCCGCCCAGCGGATCGCCGTGCTTCAGCCCGGGATCGCGCGGCAGTTTGGGTCCGCGCTTGCGCACGGCGTAGGTCGCGTCGTCGCCGGCATAGCGCAGCGAGATCGCGCGCCGGCGGCCTGCCGTGTGATTGCCCGCGGCGTAATGCACGATCGACAGATGGAACGCGACGACATCGCCGGGCTTCGTGTCGAAATGCACGATGTCGTATTCGCCGCGCCGGCCCGAGATGTCGGGCATCGGCTCGTAGTCGCCGGCCGCGTATTGGCGGTTGGGATGGAACGATTTCGGCTCGAACCAGCGGTTCCAGCGGTGCGAGCCCTTGACGAACTCGACTGCGCCGCTTTCGCGCGTCACCTCGTCGAGCGAGATCCAGAACGAGACGTTCTGCTTGCCGTCGACCCAGGCGTAGGGCTGGTCCTGGTGCCAGTGGCTCTCGGCCTCGGTGTGCGGCTCTTTCACGAACACCTGATCCCAGGCCAGCGTCGCGATCTTCGAGCCCATCAGCGCGGCGGCGGCGGCCGGCAGCGGCGATTCGAGCGAAATGCGCCGGAACGCGGCATGGCGCGGCCACAGGAAATGCTCGCCGTAGAATTTTCCCTTGTCCGGCGAGGGCGAGAAATTGTCCGACAGCGGGCCCGGCGACGCCATCGCGGCCTCGACCGCGTCGCGCATGTAGGAAACCCAGGCGGCGTCGAACATGCCC
>CAZUYG010000020.1:3127-13388 GCA_964624265.1 uncultured Candidatus Odyssella sp. | reverse complement strand
AACGCGATGGCCGTCTCCGGCGCGCGCTCGTCGTCGGGCGCGGCGCTGCTCGCCAGCGATCCCCATCTCGGCATCCAGATGCCGAACCTCTGGCTCATCGCCGGCATGAAGTCGCCGTCGTATCACGCGGTGGGCTTCATGATTCCCGGCGTGCCGATCGTGGCGCTCGGGCGCAATCCGCACATCGCCTGGGGCGGCACCAACATGCGCGCCGCCTCGTCGGACCTGTTCGACGTCTCGAAGCTGCCGCCGGCGCAGCTCAAGGCGCGGCAAGAGCGCATCAAGGTGCGCTGGTGGTTCGACAAGACGGTGACGGTCCGCGAATCGCCGCTCGGCCCGGTCATCTCGGATGCGCCGCTGCTCGGCTGGCAGGGCAAGCCGCCCTTCGCGCTGCGCTGGATCGGCCACGAGAGGGGCGACGAGATCACGGCGATGCTCCGGGCCTCGCGCGCGAAATCCTTCGCCGAATTCCGCGCCGCATTCGGAACCTTCGCGGTCTCCGCGCAGAACATGGTGTACGCCGACCGCGCCGGAAACATCGGCCAGGTGATGGCCGCGATGCTGCCGGTGCGCACGCGCGCCATGCCGCCGGATCTCATCCTCGATCCGGCCGATCCGGCGTCGCAGTGGAAGACGATCGCCACCGCCGCGCAGCTTCCCGCCGCCTACAATCCGAAATCCGGCTACCTCGCCTCGGCCAACAACAGGCCCACCGCGGCGCCTTTCCCGATCGGCTACGTGTTTTCGCAAGACGACCGCATGCAGCGCATGAACGCGTTCATGGCCGCGCGCCCGCGCCTCGGCCTCGCCGACCTGAAGGCGCTGCAGCGCGACGTCGGCGTGCCGTCGTCGCTGCAATTGCGCGATCTCTACCTCGCCGCGATCGCGCGCACGAAGGCCGATGCCAGGCCCGACCGGCGCGCCGCGCGCGTGCTCGATCTGCTGCGCGGATGGGACGGGCAATACGACGCCGCCGATCAGGCCCCGGTGGCGTTCGAGCTGTTCCATCATCGCTTCCAGGAAAGCTACTACGTGCGCCGCTACGGCGAAGAGGCCGCGGCGACGATGTTCACGATCGCCGCCATGCCGCGGCTCTTGGCGGAAGACCTCCCGAAGATCCCCGACGCCGAACTCGCCCCGCTGCTGGCCGATGCGCTGGCCGAGGCGGGGCGCAAGCTCGGCCGCTTCAAGAGCTGGGGCGAGATGCACCGTCTCGGCCTTTCGCATCCGCTGGCCTTCGCGCCGCTGATCGGCGGGCGCTACCGCTTCGGCGACATGCCGGCGGGCGGCAGCACCGAATCGCTGATGAAAACCGCGCACAGCAGCACCGATCAGCGCCATTTCACGCGTTACGGCCAGCAGGCGCGCTTCATCGCGGACCTCGCCGATCCCGATGCGAATTTCTTCACGCTGCTCGGCGGGCAAGACGGCTGGCTCGGCAGCACGACGGCGCTCGATCAGCTGAAGCTCTGGCAGGACGGCGCCTACATCCAGATGCCGCTCGGCGCCGAAGCCGTGAAGGCGCGCTTCCGGCGGCGGTCCGATCTCGCGCCGGCGCCCTGAAACCGGCGTTTTTTGCGCCGGACACGCGCCCAAGTATTAACCGCCTTCACCTATGGTTAACCCCCTCTGCGGTAGGAATCGCCTGTGAATAAATAGGGCGAGAGGGAGATGCCCCGCGCCGCCGGGCAACGGCAACGGGCGAAGCCAATGGCAACAATCCTCATCCTCGACGACCGCAACACGAACCGGAAAATCCTCGCGCAGCTCGCCATGTCGGTCGAGCCCGGCGTCGCCGTGCGCGCCTGCGCCAGCGGCGACGAGGGAATCGCCGCGGCGAAGGAGAAAGCGCCGGATCTCGTCTTTTCCGATTTCAACATGCCGGGAATGAACGGCGCGGAATTCGTCGCCGCGTTCCGCAAGCTCGAGGGCTGCATCGACGTTCCCGTCATCGTCGTCACGGCCTACGAAGACCGCGAGCACCGCTATCGCGCGCTCGAGGCCGGCGCCACCGACTTCCTCGCCAGCCCGGTGGATCACCACGAATTCGTCGTGCGCGCGCGCAATCTCTTGGCGCTGCGCCGGCAAAGCCTCGCCCGCCAGGCGGCCGAGCGCGCCAACGCCGCCAAGACGGCGTTCCTCGCCAACATGAGCCACGAGCTGCGCACGCCGCTCAACGCGATCATCGGCTTTTCCGAGATCATGCAGATCGAGCTGCACGGCCCGCTCGGCAACGGCAAATACAAGGGCTACGCGAACGACATCGGCAACAGCGCGCGGCACCTGCGCGAGGTGATCCAGAACATCCTCGACGTGGCGCGCATCGAGGAAGGCAAATTCGACGTCGAAAAGAAGCTGGTCGGCGTTCCGCTCGTGCTCGAGGAAGCGGCGCGTATGGTCCGGCCCGAAGCCGAGCGCGCGAAGCTCGTGTTCGGCGTCGACGTGCCCGGCGACCTGCCTTACGTGCTGGGCGACAAGACCAAGCTCACCCAGGCGTTCCTGAACCTGATGTCGAACGCCGTGAAATTCACGCCGGCCGGCGGCGCCGTCTCGATCGAGGCCCACAAGGCCTCCGACAAGATCGAGGTCACGGTCGGCGATACCGGCATCGGGATGACGCCCGAAGAGATCCCGATCGCGCTGGCCCGCTTTGGCCAGGTTTCGGGCGATCCCTACAAGAAGAAGTATCAGGGTGCGGGTCTCGGCCTACCCATTGCGGCCGGCATCATCCAGGCTCACCGCGGCGAGCTGCTGATCGACAGCACCAAGGGCCGCGGCACGAAGATGACCGTGCGGCTGCCGGCGGCCGGCGTCGTCCTGGATACGATCCAGTAATCTCTGCCGTTAATCTTCGTTTTACCGAACATTAAAGAATCGCCGCTACTCCAACCATTCTGAAGCCAGAAACAGTGGCTTAGAGGGAATGAGCAGCGCCGTCGTCAACTTCACGGCCAAGCATCCCGCCGGCGCACCGCGCGCGGCGGAGGCTGCGGAGCCGTCGGCGGAGCCCGCCGGCAAGCGGGCGCCGCGCCGGACGCTGACGGCGCTTTCGGCCGCGGTCACGGTCCTCGGCGCCGTGCTCGGCATGGCCCATCTGGCCACCGTGCTCTCGCTGGCGCCGCCGGGCCACGTCCATTCCTATACCGCGCTCCTGATCCTGGCGCTGCTGGCGCCGATCGCGCTTGCCGTGGGCATCCTGGTCGCACGCCGCGGCTTCGGCACGCTGCTCGCCCAGCTCCGTCGCCGGCCCGACAGCGAGTGCGAGCAGGTCATGGTCCGCCTCGGCATCGCGCTGGTGCTGTGCGGCTATGTCACCGTCTCGCAATTGCTCGCCGGCTACACGTCGGAGGCAATGCAGGTTTCGCTGCTCGTGCTCGGCGCGTTCGAGGCGGCCTCGCTGGGCCTGCTGTTGTGGATGATCCTGAGCCCGGCCGGCGTCTCGCTGCCGCGCCGCGTCGCGGCCGTCGTCCTCGACGCGGTCACGCTGTCGGTGGCGCTCCAGCTCGGCGACGAGGTTACGGCGCCGCTCTACGGCATCTATCTGTGGGTGACGCTCGGCAACGGCTTCCGCTACGGCACCAACTATCTGCTCCTCTCCGCCGTCATCTCCGCGGTGGGTTTCGGCGCCGTGATTGCCACGACCCCGCTCTGGTATCAGCATCCGGCGCTCGCCGCCGGCCTCTGGATCACGCTCATCGTCGTGCCGGCCTACGTCTCGAAGCTCATCCGCATGCTGCACGCCGCGAAGCTCGCGGCCGAGGCGGCGAGCCAGGCGAAATCCCGCTTCCTCGCCACGGTCAGCCACGAGCTGCGCACTCCGCTCAACACGATCATCGGCACCGGCGGCCTCCTGAAGCACACGACGCTCGACAACGAGCAGCGCGCGATGACGCGCAGCATCCGCAGCGCCGCGCGCACGCTGCTGTCGCAGATCAACATCGTGCTCGATTTTTCGAAGATCGAGGCGGGCAAGGTCACGGCCAAATCCGAGCCGTTCGATCTCGCGGTCCTCATCGCCGAGATCGACGCGATGTTCCACATCCAGGCGCAGGCCAAGGGCGTGGCGTTCTCGGTGCGCGTGGCGCCCGGCACGCCCTCGGGCCTGGTCGGCGACATCGATCACCTGCGCAGCATGCTCGTGAATCTCTGCGGCAACGCGCTGAAGTTCACCGAGCAGGGCCGCGTGTGGATCGACGTGTCCGGCACGCCGATCGACGCCAAGCACACGAATCTCAAAATCTCGGTCGGCGATTCCGGCATCGGCATTCCGCGCGCGAAGTTCGACACGATCTTCGAAAGCTTCCGCCAGGCCGACGAGTCGATCGCGCGCCGCTTCGGCGGCACCGGCCTCGGGCTCGCCATCGTCCGGCAGCTCGCCGGGCTCATGGGCGGCACGGTCGGCGTCGACAGCGAAGAGGGCAAGGGCAGCGTCTTCACGCTCGAACTGCCGCTCCCGCGCTCCGATGCGGCGGTGCGCCGGCAGGTGCTCACGCAGGGCGAGCGAATCTTCGTGATCGGCGCCGACGCGGCGTTCACCCGCGAGGTCTGCGCCGCGGTGGAAAGCGCGGGCGGCAAGCCGGTCGAATTGCGCGAGCCGGCGGCGCTGGGCCCCGCGGTCAAGCTGGCCTCGGGCGGCAGCCCGCGTCCGATCGTGCTCGCGCTCGGCCCGGGCGCGGCCGGGGATTCGTCCGCGTTCGCAACCGCGCTGCGCGACGCGCTGCCGGGCCTCGCGCCGCTCGTCCTCCGCGGGGCTGCGGCCGCCGCGATCGCGGCGGACGGTTCCGCCGCGACGCACGCGGCCGCCTCCGACGCGCGGCGTTTCGATTTTCTCGGCACGGTCGCGCGCGAGCAGCTCGCCGAGGCGCTGCCGCCGGTCCTCTACCTCGCGGATCTCATCGCGCTCGGCGTCTCGGGGCGCGCGCCGGTGGAGCGCGCCGATGCCAAGAAGCGGAAGCGCAGCCTCCGCGTGCTCGTCGCGGAAGACAACACGGTCAACCGCAAGCTCTTCGCCAAGATTTTCGAAACCGCCGGCCATCAGCCGGTGCTGGCCGAGGACGGCGAGGCGGCGCTCGCGCTGCTCGAAAAGAACACGTTCGACGTGGCGCTCATGGACATCAACATGCCGCGCATGAGCGGGCTCGAGGCCACGCAGCTCTACCGCTTCGCGCACATGGATGCGCCGCACCTGCCGATCATCGCGCTCACCGCCGATGCGACGGTGGAGGGCCGCCGGCGCTGCGAAGAGGCGGGCATGGACGGCGTGGCCCTGAAGCCGATCGAGGCCGACGAGCTCGTGCGTCTCGTCGAGCGCTACGCCGCGAAGAGCGCGGCCGCCGAATCCGAAACCGAAGCCGCCGCCGAGACGGCGGCAGCCGAGGCCGTGCAGTCCGACGACGGCAAGGTGGCGCTCCATCCGCGCCACAAGGCGCCGCTGCCGCCGATCATCGACCCCACGGCGATCGAATCGCTGCGCGCCATCGGCGGCGACGCGACGTTTTTCGAATCGCTGGTGGACGAGTTCATCTCCGATTCGGCGCACATCGTCGACCGCATCGTCACCGCGATCAACACCAACGACGCCGACACGGTGCGCTTCGAGACCCACGCGCTCCGCAGCAGCGCCGCCCATTTCGGCGCGCGGCGCCTGCACCAGCTCTGCGTCTCGGTCAGCGGCATCACGCACGAGACGCTGGCCAAGAAAGGCCAGGCCTTCCTCGCCGATCTCCGCCGCGAATACCGCCTCGCGGTCGAAGAGCTCTATCGCCACACGGGGCTGTCGGCGCGCGAGGCGAAGCGCGGGTAGCGTCCCGCGCCGGCGCCAAGGGCGCGCCCGCTCCGGCCGGAATGACGGCTGGCGAGTTCGAAGGCGGCTACGCGACCGGCGTCGCCGGCTTGTCCGCGCCCGTCTCCAGCCCGGGGGTCTGGCGGCGCAGCTGCGCCGAGGCCAGCGTCGTCATGCGCCGCACATGCGCGTCTTCGAGCGAGAGCGCGGCCTCGACCCAGAGGTTCGCGATGTCGATCATCTCGTCGTAGGTGAGCGGATGGAAGCGGCGGCGCACCTGGTAGATCGCGCGATAGGCGGCGAATTTCCGCTTCGCCTCGCCGAGGAACGCGCGCACCGCGGCTTCGCCCTCGCCGGGCTCGGCCACGCGGTCGACGATGCCGCGGTCGGCCAACTCGCGCGCGGTGAAAATGCGCCCGCTCATGATCATCTCTTCGGCCGCCTTGGCGCCGATGCGCCGGCCGAGGAAGCTGTAGGCGCCCATCGCCGGAAAAAGGCCGAACAGAATTTCGGGCAAGCCGAATTTCGCGTGCGACTCGGCGATGATGACGTCGCTGCCGAGCACCGACTCGAAGCCGCCGCCGAGCGCGTCGCCCTGCACCATCGCGACGGTGACGATCGGAAGGTTGAGGTCCGTCGCGTGGGCGAAGCAGGCGTCGACGCAGGTCTTCGCATAGTGGGCCAGCGCGCCGCGGTCGCGGTTGCGGATCAGGTTCACGAACAGGTTGAGGTCGCCGCCGAGATTGAAAACGCCGGGGCGGCGCGAGCCCCAGATCAGGAAATTGAACGGGCGCTCGTGCTCGAGCGCGGGATCGGCGTAGACCGAAACCACCGTGCTCTGGAACTTGCGCACGTCGTGCAGCAGCGCGCGCGAATAGCCGAGCGACTGGAAATGCTGCTGATAGACCCACAGCGCTTCGTTGTGCGTATCGAGAACGCAATCGAGCTCGCTGAGACTCGCCTGGGCCAGCGCGCGATCGAGCCGGCGCCACGTTTCGCCGGCAGACTGCGCGGCGCGCGGCGCGGCATCGCCTTCGCCGTTGCCGCCGCTCCGCTCGAACGGAATGATGTCCGCGCCCTTGGGAGTCATGTGCAGGCCGCCCCGATCGGCCATTGGGAATGCTGCGTGAAAGACGTCGGTCATGGCAGGATGCAGAAAATCTATTACCGGCTCAAGACGAACTTCACGTTTCATTAATAAAAGATGAAGTGGATATTAACCGTAAACGGGCGGCTGTTTGGCGTTGTTTGGCGGACATCTATAACTGCTCTATGACCATATATTGCGGTTAGGGCGACAGGCACTACATGCTTTTGAGATACGAACCAGAATTGACCGCCGACGTCATTGATATCGGTCAAGGGCGCCCGGTGTTGCTCGTTCACAGCGCCGGGATGGGCGCGGCACAATGGCGCGCGCTCGTTAAAGTCTTGGGACAAGAATACCGGTGTCTCGCGCCGAACCTGCGCGGCTATGGCCGCAGCTCGCCCTGGCCAAGCGGCCGTCCGGCCGAGATTTCCGCCGAGCTCGCGCTGCTCGAAAAGGTTGCCGACTGCGCCGGTGCGCCGCTCGCGCTCGTCGGGCACTCGATGGGCGCGTGGCTCGCGCTCGAGCTCGCGCGCCGGAGGCCGCGGCAATTCGACTCCCTCGCCCTCATCGAGCCGGTCGTGCTGGGCGCGCTTCGCGCCGGCGGTGAAGAGGCTGCGCTCGCCGAAGTCGGCGACATGATCGAAGACGTGCTCGCCGCCTTCGCGCGCAACGATACGGCCGCGGCGATGGAACGCTTCACCGACTATTGGTACGGCGCCGGCGCCTGGGCCGCGATCCCGCTCGCGCAGCGCATGCCGATCTTCGCGCGCGCCGGCAAGATGCACGCCGACGTGGCGGCGGTGTGGGCCGACCGGACGCCGATTTCGTCCTATGCCGGCGGCGCGCAGCCCGCGCTCGTGCTCTCGGCCGAGCGCACGACGCCGGCGGCGCGCCGCATGGCCGAACTCGCCGCCGCGACGCTGCCGGATGCGCGCCGCGCCGTGATTCCGGGCGCCGGGCACATGGCGCCGCAATCGCACGCGATTTCGCTGGCGGGAATGCTCACGGAGTTCTGGGCGTCGATCGCCTAGGCGCACGCCCGGCGCGTTCCTACGCGGCGGCTCTCGTTTTCTCCGGCACCGGGGCGCGCACGTCGTACATGTCGCCGAGCGCGGTCAGGATGCGGCGCGGGCCTTTCACGTTGAGGCGGCCATGCGCCGCGCGCACGTTGTCGATCACGATCATGTCGCCGCGCCGCCACGTGAACACCGTGGACGAGCCGTTGATCGCACGGTCGATCTCGGCCGTTTCCGCCGCCGTGAAATCCGGCCCGCTGGCCGGTTTCGACCGGTAGTGCACGGTGGGTTTGCTGTATTGCAGGCGGATGTAGGCGTTGAACAGCATCCGCATCGGCGCCGGATAGCGATTCGCGATGCGCGCGATGCCCGAGATCAGGCTGTGCGCGTTGATGAACTGCGCGTTGAGGCAGCGCCGCCCGGTGCCGGGATGGATCGCCACCGCCGGCAGCACGGTCTCCGCGCGCAGGAACTTGTCGCCGATCCAGGAGGGGCGGATGTCGTATTCGCGGCAGAAGGCCTCGATCGCTTCGCGGTCGCGCGTGCCGAACGTCTCTTCGATCGTGCGCTCGAACGTCACCAGCGCCTTCTTGTGGCGGATATGGCGGACGTAACTCATTTCGAGACCGAGCAGGCGCTTCTGCAGCGCCGGCGAGAGCGCATCGAACGCGCCGCCCATGTCGTAAAGCGGCGTCTCGCCGAATCGCTCGGGCGCGACGTCGCAATAGAACGCGATCCAGCGCGGCCGGTAGCGCAGATACGCCATCTCGGTGTGCGGCGGGATCACCATGAAATTCGCGTATTCCGTCGATTTGAAAACGCGCTTCGTCACCGAATAGCGGGGCGAGACGCCGAACGGGTAGTCGGCCGAGGCGCGCAGGCCCAGCGCCGTCAGAACGGTCTCGAATTCGTCGGGGGCGGCCACGTTGAAACCGCGGAAGAGAACGGCGCCGTGCTCGTCGAGCAGCGCACGCAGTTCCGGCTGGCGCGCGCGCACGAATTCGAGCAGCGCGAGGCCGGCCCGGTCGGGGCGGCGCTCCACCACGGCGGGAATGGAGGGCAGCGACTCGGGGAAGGCGAGCTCGTCCGCTTCCAGCGGCCGGATGACGACGTCGTTCTGCATGGTCCGGGCGCGTCCGCCTGTCTGTCACGTGGGAAGCGAGTCTACAGGGCCGGGTGCGGCCGCTCAATTCGGACATTGAGTCTAGGCCGAATAGCCAGGGCGCGGGATCAGTAAAGTTTCTTCATCGACTCCTCGACGCGCCCGTCGATGGCGGCGTCGTAGTTCATCGCCGTCATGTCCATCACCATCTTGCCGAGCGAGGGCAGCGTGTCGCGCGGCACGCGGGCGGCCGGATCCCAGAGTCGCGCGCGACGAAAGGATTTCGCGCAGTGGAGGTAGACTTCCCGAACGGCGACGCGGATCGCCACTTTCGGCGGCTTGCCCTCGACGGCGAGCGGCGCCAGCAGCGCCGGATCGCGCACCACTTCGGCGCGCCCGTTCACGCGCAGCGTATCGTCGAAGCCGGGAATGACGAACAGCAGGCCCACTTCGGGATTGGCGACGACGTTGGACAGCGAATCGAGCAGGTTGTTGCCGGGCCGGTCGGGGATCAGCAGCGTGCGGTCGTCGAGCACCTTCACGAAGCCGGGCGGGTCGCCGCGCGGCGAGACGTCGGCCTTCCCTTCGGCGTTCGCGGTGCCGAGCACGAGGAACGGCGAAAGCGCGATGAAATCGCGGCAATGCCGGTCGAGCCGGTCGACGCATTTCCGCTTCACGAGGTCGGAGGGCGGCGCATGCAGCGCACGCAACTCCTGCTCGCTGCCGATGCAGGCTGCATCGTTTCCGATATCGCGTTCGCTCATGGCTGCCATTCCGCCGGGGGTTATGTCGCGATGCTAGGGCGGGGATGCCGACTCGTCTATCGGCGCCGCCGCCGAAGCGTGGCAGCATGCCGGCATGGATAGAGCGCAACGCTGCACGGAGCCGGTCACGGCGCAGCATCTCGAATCGCTGCTGCGCGGCTATTTCGACGCCTGCAATGCCGGCGACGCGAAAACGGTGAAGGCGTGCCTCACGCCCGATGCCGTGCATTATTTCCCGGCCAACGAGCGCTACGGCCCGTGGAAGGGCGCCAAGGCGATCGCGGAGAACTGGGCCGCGGTGGCGAAAGAAAGCAAGGCGCACTGGACGATCGACGCGCTGATGGTCGATTGCAAGAAAGCGGAAGCCGTCGTCGAGTGGACCCAGTTCCGCACCAAGAGCGGCAAATATCTGCGCGGCGTCGATTGGTACGTGTTCGATCGCGAGTCCGGCCTCATCTGCGAAGTGCGCGCTTACTACGCGGCCGACGAGCACCGCGGCCAGGCCGC
>CAZUYG010000020.1:0-3027 GCA_964624265.1 uncultured Candidatus Odyssella sp. | reverse complement strand
TCCCGCTTGACTCCTTCCCAAACGATCGTTAGGTTTATCCAAACGAACGGTTGGTTCGAGCTTCGTTCCGCTCGAACGCACGGGAAATCCAGCAAAATCAATGAAGAAGACAGACCGCGATGCGGTGATCGATGCCGCGCTCACGCTGTTCCGCATGAACGGCTATCACAACACGTCGATGGCCGACATCAGCGCGAGCTGCGGGCTCTTGAAGGGCAGCATCTATCACTACTTCCCCGGCAAGAAGGAGCTGGCGATCGCGGCGCTCGACCGCGTGATCGCCGAAACGCGCGAAAAATTGTTCCGCCCGGCGCTCGATTCGTCGGTGCCGGCGGAGGTCCGCCTCGCTAACCTCGCCGAGCGGGTCGAACGTTACTTCATCGGCCGCGAGGGCGGGTGCGTGATGGGCAATCTCGCGCTCGAGGTCGGCGACGCGATCCCGGAGTTCCAGGAGCGCGTCCGCACCTACTTCAACGACTGGAAAGAGGCGCTCGCCACGCTGCTCGAAGCCAAGCACGGCCGCGCGCGCGCCGAGGAAATGGCCGAAGACATCGTGGCGCGCGTGCAGGGCGCCATCATGATCATGGGCGTCAACAAGGACGAGCGGCCGTTGCGCCGCGCCAGCCGCGAAACCGTACAACTGCTGGCCCCCGCCCGCGAGGCGGCACCGGTCAGCGCCTAAAGCTCAGGAGGAAAGATCATGCAGAAAAACGTCGTCATCGCCGCCTACAAGCGCTCGCCGTTCCAGTTCGCGAACAAGGGCGCGCTCACGCGCGAGCGCCCCGACGATCTCGTCGACACCGTCGTCACGGCGATCGTGAAAGAGGCCGGCGTGAAGAAAGACGACGTGGAGGATCTCATCCTCGGCTGCGCCAATCCCGAAGGCGAGCAGGGCATGAACATGGGCCGCTACATCGTGTTCCTGGCCGATCTGCCGATCACGACCGGCGGCACCACGATCAACCGCTGGTGCGGCTCGTCGATGCAGGCGATCCACAACGCGGCGGGCATGATCCAGATGGGCGCCGGCGAGCTGTTCGTCTGCGCCGGCGTCGAGAGCATGACGCGCGTGCCGATGACGGGCTTCAACCCCTCGCCGAATCCCGCGCTGAAAGACAAGTGGCCCGAGACGTATCACTCGATGGGCCAGACGGCGGAAGCCGTGGCGCAGAAGTACCAGGTCACGCGCGAGAAGCAGCAGCTCTTCGCGATCGGCTCGCACCAGAAGGCGGCCAAGGCGCGCGACGCCGGCAAGTTCAAGGACGAGATCGTGCCGATCCAGACCAAGGCCGGCGTCGTCGATCAGGATGGCGGCATCCGCCCCGAGACGACGATGGAAGTGCTCTCGGGCCTGAAGCCGGCGTTCTTCGCCGACGGCACGGTCACGGCCGGCACCTCGTCGCCGCTCACCGACGGCGCCTCGGCGACGATCGTGTGCTCGGAGGAGTATGCGAAGAAGCACGGCCTGCCGATCCTGGCGCGCATCAAGGCCATCGCCGGCACCGGCCTCCAGCCCGAGATCATGGGCATGGGCCCGGTCGAGGCGACGCGCAAGGCGCTGAAGCGCGCCGGCCTCACGCCGAAAGACATCGACGTGATGGAGCTCAACGAAGCCTTCGCCTCGCAGGCCGTCGCCTGCATGCAGGAGATCGGCATCTCGCCGGACCGCGTGAACCTCGATGGCGGCGCGATCGCGCTCGGCCATCCGCTCGGCGCCTCGGGCGCGCGCATCACCGGCAAGGCCGCCGCGGTGCTGAAGCGCGAGAACGCGAAATACGCCGTCGCCACGATGTGCATCGGCGGCGGCCAGGGTATCGCGACGGTGCTGGAAAAGGTCTAGCGCCCGTTCCTCCCCCGCACTGGCGGGGGAGGCCAGGAGGGGGCGCGGCGCCGAGGACGGCGCTGAAGTCCCCCACCCGTCACGGCCAACGCAAGGCGCGTTCGCCGCGCCGACCTCCCCCGCGAGCGCGGGGCAGGAAATAGGAGGAGCGAAACAATGGACATCAAGAAAGCCGCGGTGATCGGCTCGGGCGTGATGGGCAGCGGCATCGCCGCGCACATCGCCAATGCCGGCGTGCCGGTGATGCTGCTCGACATCGTGCCGAAGGGCGCGAACGACCGCAGCGCGCTCGCCCGCAACGCGATCGCGAAGATGCTGAAGACCGATCCGGCGCCGTTCATGCACCGCGACGCGGCGAAGCTGGTGACGCCCGGCAACCTCGAAGACGATCTCGGCGCGCTCGGCGATTGCGACTGGATCGTCGAGGCCGTCATCGAGCGGCTCGACATCAAGCACGACGTGTTCAAGAAGCTCGAGGCCAACCGCAAGAAGGGCTCGATCGTCTCCTCCAACACGTCCACGATCCCGCTCGCGAAGCTCGTCGAAGGCCTGCCCGAAAGCTTCCAGCAGGATTTCGTCATCACGCATTTCTTCAATCCGCCGCGCTACATGCGCCTGCTCGAGATCGTGGCGGGTGCCAAGACGAAGAAAGACGTCGTCGCCAGCATCGCGCAGTTCTGCGACGTGCGGCTCGGCAAGGGCGTGATCCACGCCAAGGACACGCCGGGCTTCGTCGGCAATCGCATCGGCACGATGTGGATCCAGGCCGCGGTGAACGCCGCCGCCGATCACGGCCTCACGGTCGAGGAAGCGGATGCGGTCGCGAGCCGCCCGATGGGCTTCCCCAAGACCGGCATTTTCGGCCTGCTCGATCTCGTCGGCATCGACCTCATGCCGCATGTCGGCAAGAGCATGCGCTCGAACCTGCCGGCCTCCGATCCGCTGGTCACCGAGTTCCGCGAAGACTCCTCGAAGTTCATCGAGAAGATGATCGCCGAGGGCTACACCGGCCGCAAAGGCAAAGGCGGCTTCTACCGCATGAACAAGAGCGGCAAGGAGCGCGTCAAGGAATCGATCAATCTCAAGACCGGCGCCTACGCGCCCTCACAGCGCGCGCAGCTCGAAAGCGTCGCGGTCGGCGGCAAGGACCTCCAGAAGCTCGTCTCGCACCCCGACAAGGGCGGCAA
>CAZUYG010000019.1:0-14862 GCA_964624265.1 uncultured Candidatus Odyssella sp. | reverse complement strand
CGACTGGTTCGGTTCGGTCAAGGACACGGCGCAGCTCCAGCGCCAGAACGCCGAGCTCAAGGCCGAAATCGAAAGCCTGAAGCTGCGCCTCACTGCGCTCGACGAGCTCGTGCGCGAAAACGGCGAATTCCGCAAGCTTCTGGGCGTGCAGATCCACGACGAAGGCAAGCACATCGCCGCGCGCGTTATCGCCGATCCTGGCGGACCCTATGTGCGCTCGGTGCTCGTGCGCGCCGGCCAGCGCGACGGCGTCCGCAAGGGCCGCGCGGTCATCACGGCGCAGGGCCTCGTGGGCCGCGTCACCGAGGTCGGCGAATTCACGTCGCGCGTGATGCTGATCACGGACCTCAACGCGCGGACGGCGGTCATCATCGGCAATTCGGGCGAGCGCGCGATCATGAGCGGCGCCAACGCCGACCTGCCGCGGCTGCTGCATCACGGGCGCACCGGCGCGTTCGCCAAGGGCGACAAGGTGGTGACGTCGGGCCACGACGGTATTCTGCCGCCGGGCCTTCCGGTCGGCGAAATCGTCGAGGCGGGCCCCGGCGGAATTCGCGTCCGTCCGGCCGTCGACATGCAGTCGCTCGGCTTCGTGCGGATCATCGACCACGACATGCCGGGGCTGCTGCCGCCTCCGGGCGAGAAGACCGCCGAGCGCGTGACGCGCCGCCGCGATCGTTACGACGGCGGGTCGCCATGATCGCGGCGCCCGTCCGCAGCGCGCGCTGGTACACGCAGATCGCGCCGGCCGCGACCGTGATCGCCGCCGTGCTGCTCGATCTGCTCTGGATCCCCGTGCCCGGATTCAACGCCGTGGCGCCGGCCTTCGCCGTGATGGCCGTCTATTGCTGGGCGGTCTGGCGCCCCGAATACCTGCCGTACACCGGCGTCTTCGTCGCCGGGCTATTGGAGGACCTCATCCGCGGCACGCCGCTCGGCGCCGGCGCGCTCGCGCTGCTCGCGGTGCAGGGCTTCGTCTGGGCGCAGCAGCGCCTGTTGCGGTCGCGCAGCTTCGACGTGATGTGGCTTGGCTTCGCCATGGCCGCACTGCTGGCGGCGGGCATCACCTGGGCCGCGGTCGCGTTTTCCTATCGCGCCGTGCTTTCGCCGTGGCCGGGCGCGATGCAATACGCGCTCACCGTTGCCGCGTTTCCCGCGCTCGCGTTTCTGCTGATGCGCATCGAGCGCGGAATGCCGAGGCCGGCATGAAGCTCGGCGGCAACGGAACGAAGCGAACGAGGCCGGGCCGGCGGACGCGGCGCACGACCGGCCTCGAGCAATCGAAGAAGCAGGCGCAGAATCGCGAGGCCGAGCTCGATCAGCGCAAGGTCTTCACGCGCCGCGCGCTGGTGTTCGGCGGGATTCAGCTCGCCGCCGCCGGCGCGCTCGTCGCGCGCATGTATCAGCTTCAGGTCGTCGAGGCGAAGGATTACGCCGTCCAAGCCGAGGACAACCGCGTCAACACGCGCCTGCTGATCCCGCCGCGCGGGCGGCTGCTGGACCGCAACGGCGTCGTGATGGCGGGCAACCGCGAGGACTACCGCGTCTACGTCATCGCGGAGCGGACGCCGAATCTCCAGGTCACCATCGGCAGGCTCGCGCAGCTTCTCAACATTCCCGACGACGAGCGCGACCGGCTCGTGCGCGACGTCCGCAAGCGGCGGCGCTGGGTTCCGTTCCCGGTCGCGGTCGACCTGTCGTGGGATCAGCTCGCGCGCATCGAGGCCAACATCCCCGATCTGCCGGGCGTCGTCGTCGAAAAGGGCCTCACGCGGCACTATCCCGCGTCCACGGCCACCGCCCACGTGGTCGGCTACGTCGCGCCGCCGACCGAAGACGACCAGGCGCTGGACGGCGATCCGCTGCTCTCGCTGCCCGAATTCCGGCTCGGCAAGGGCGGCATCGAGCGCGTGCTCGACAAGCCGCTGCGCGGCCAGAGCGGCTACGCGCAGGTCGAGATCAACGCCGCCGGCAAGGTTCAGCGCGAACTCGACCGGCGCGAGGGCACTCCCGGCCCGGACGTGACGCTGGCGGTCGATCTCGAATTGCAGCGCTACGCGATGGGGCTGCTCGCGCAGCACGAAAGCGGCGCGGCGGTCTTGCTCGACGTGCACACCGGCGAAGTCCTGGTGCTTGCGTCCCATCCGGGGTTCGATTCGAACGCATTCGTGGGCGGCATCGGCGGCGAGCTGTGGCGCAGCCTCAACAGCAATCCGACCACGCCGCTGATCAACAAATGCGTCTCCGGCACCTATTCGCCCGGCTCGACGTTCAAGATGATGACGGCGCTGGCCGGGCTCGAGTCCGGGGCCATCACCGAACGCACCGCCTTTTCCTGCGGCGGGGCGCTGCATCTCGGCGGCGCGGTTCTGCATTGCTGGAAACGCGGCGGCCACGGCGGCCTCACGGTGCGCGACGCGATCAAGCAGAGCTGCGACGTGTTTTTCTACAATGCCGCGCTGCAGACGGGCATCGACAAGTTCGCGCACCATGCCCGCCATTTCGGGTTCGGCGGCCTCACCGGAATCGACTTGCCGCACGAAAAGCCGGGCATCATGCCCGACACCGCCTGGAAGCGGACCACCTACAAGAACGACACCAAGTTCCACGCGGGCGAGCTGGCGATCATCGGCATCGGGCAGGGCTACATCATCGCGACGCCGCTCCAGCTCGCGGTCATGACCGCGCGCATCGTCAATGGCGGCCGCGCCGTCGTGCCGACGATCGTGAAATCGCCCGAGGCCGCGCTCACGGCTGCCGGCCTGAAGCGGCCGAGCGCGTTGCCCTCGGTCGGCATCAGCGCGAAATGGCTCGACTACATCGCGGGCGCGATGTCCGGCGTCGTCAACGAGCCGGGCGGCACCGCGCAGCGCGTGCGCATCGACGAGCCCGGGCTGCAGATCGGCGGCAAGACCGGCACGGCGCAGGTGCGCCGCATCACCGCCGCCGAGCGCGCCAAAGGCGTCATCAAGAACGAAGACCTGCCTTGGGAGAAGCGCGACAACGCGCTGTTCGTGTGCTTCGGCCCGGTCGCGGCGCCGCGCTTCGCCTGCGCGGTGGTGATCGAGCATGGCGGCGGCGGCGGCGCGGTCGCCGCGCCCATTGCGCGCGAACTGATGCTCGAGACGATGAAGAAATACATTCCGCTGTCCGAGCGGAAGCTTCCGGAGCCCGTGCGGCGCAGCCGCGCGGAGCGCGGACGGGAATAGCCATGTCGCTGCTCACCGCGCGCGCCGCGCCGCCTTCGATTTTCGAGCGCGTCCGCTCGATTCACTGGCTGCTGGTGCTGTGTATCGTCGGCGTGGCCGCGATCAGTTGCGTGCTGCTCTACTCGGCCGGCGGCGGCAGCTTCAAGCCGTGGGCCGACAAGCAGATCCAGCGCTTCGCGGTGGCGTTCGTCCTGATGATGGGCGCGGCGCTGCTTCCGCTCCGCATCTGGTTCAAGCTCGCCATTCCCATCTATCTCGGCTCGGTCGCGCTGCTCGTGCTCGTCGAGTTCGCCGGCCGGCACGGCAAGGGTGCCGTGCGCTGGGTCGACCTCGGCTTCGTCAGCCTGCAGCCGTCGGAGCTGGTGAAAGTGGCGCTGGTCCTGGCGCTCGCCCGCTACTTCCAGCGTCTCAGGTTCGAGAACATCGGCAAGATCTGGGCGCTGTTCATCCCGGTCGGAATGGCCGTGCTTCCCGCCGGGCTCGTGCTGAAGCAGCCCGATCTCGGTACCGCCACGATCCTGCTCGCGATCGGCGGCTTCGTGCTGTTCATGGCCGGCGTGCGCGTGTGGAAATTCGCGGTCGTGATCGCCGTCGCCGCGGCCGCGGCGCCGTTCGCCTACAACAAGCTGCACGACTATCAGAAGGAACGCCTGCTCACCTTCCTCGATCCGGAGCGCGACCCGCTCGGCTCGGGCTACCACATCATCCAGTCGAAGATCGCATTCGGATCGGGCGGCCTGCTCGGCAAGGGGTTCCTCGAAGGCACGCAGATCCGGCTCAACTTCCTGCCCGAGTTCCACACGGATTTCGTACTGTCGGTGCTGGCGGAGGAGTTCGGCCTCCTCGGCGGCGTGGTGCTGCTCGGCATCTATCTTGCGATCCTGTTCATCACGCTCGCGATCGCGTTCCGCGCGCGCACGCAGTTCGCGCGGCTGGTCTCGGCCGGGATGGCCGCCACGCTGTTCCTGCACATCGCCATCAACATGGCGATGGTGATGGGCGCGCTGCCGGTCGTCGGCGTGCCGCTGCCGCTGGTATCCTATGGCGGTACGGCGATGTTCACGCTGATGATCGGATTCGGCATCGTTCTCAGCGCGCACATCTATCGAAACGAGCGCCTCGGCGGAAAACTTCTCGACGACGACTGAGCGAACGGAGGCCGCGCTTCCGCCGGCAATACCGCTTGCCGCTGCCGCGGGGCGCGAACGCGAACTCCGATCTCAGCCCGCGGCGGCCGCCATCGGGGCCGCCCAATCGGGCGCGCCCGGTACGGTCGCCGTCGCGCCGCCGAGGCCCGCGCTCGTCGCCACGTCTTTCGCGCCGCAATTCGAGCAGCGCAGCCGGACACCCACCTCGGGAACCGGAAAGTCCGGCCCGAGCGAGAGGATGAGCTGCCGCCCGTCGAGGCGCGCGTGATGGCCGCATCGATTGCACCAGCACAGAATGTCGCCGCCGCGCGCCGCCAGTGCACCCAGGCGTTCCGGACGGGCAAGCCGCTCCTGGGCGGCGATCAGGCGCTCTTTGAAACGGGACATGCGCGATCTCCAATCTGGAACAAAACTAGAACATATATCGCAGCCGCCGTCAATATCCGATTGCCCCGCGACTGGGCCGGCGCGCAGCAAGAGCGTTCCTGGAAACAGGCGGGGACTTTCAGGGCCGCGGCCCGGCGCGTTCAGCCCTGCGACCAGACGAGGCGGGGCTTGTCTTCGATGAAGCGGACGATGTCCGCGAGAGTTTGCGCGCGGCGTAGCACCGCGGCGCCGACGGCCAGGGCATAGCGGCCGCGCTCGCGTCCCCCGGCAAGCTTCCAGATCGTGAAGAGGGGCTGTTCGGCCGCCCGCCGGAAAACGGAGAAAACGGCGCCCTTGGGCCCGAAATCGAGCGCGTAGTCGCGCCACTCGCCGCTCATGACGCGGCGGCTGTAGAGGCTGAGTAGCTGGCGAAGCTCCCGCTTCTCGAATACTACGCGTCCGTCCGCGGCGGGATGGCGCGGACGGACCCGGCGAATGCTCTCGAGATCGATCAGATCGGCCATTGCCCGATCGGCCCCTCCCGGCGGAATGAAAGACCCGTGACAGTTTTCCGTCAAACCGGCGGTTTGTCCAGACAGTCCGTCCGGGGCTTCAGCCGCCCTCGCGAGCGCAGCGCTCCAGCCGGGCGAGCCCGGCCGCGGTCCCGGTCAAATGGAAGTCGAAGCTCCGCCGTTCGCTGATCAGCGTCAGACGGGTGCCGCGGCGCAGCAGCTCCCGTGCCGCCCGGTCGCGGCCGAGGCCCAGAAAGACCGCCTCGGTCAGGCTTGCCAGCACGATGCCGCGGGCGCTTCGCACTCGGCCGCCGTCGACGGCGAGACCCATTGCGTATGCGCCGCGCGGATCGAGCGACCAGTCCGGCCGGCTCATGCCGATCAGGAGCGAGAGGTCGGCGAGCTGCAGAAAATGCAGCGTTATCCCGTTGTCGTATGCGGCGCTCATGCGGCAGCCGCCGAAGGCGCCCGTTTCGCTATAGACGGGCCGGCCGGTCCAGTTGCCCGCCTGCCACGCCATCGCGTCCGCGGCAAAGCCGGCCGCGAGCGCGGCAGCCGCGAGCAAGGCGCGCCGTAGCGGTCGATGAGGCACGCGCGAAACCTCCCATAAGCCCGTGGGCGCGGCCGAGAATATGGCGCAGGGCCTTCCGTTGCGCCTGCCGCTGGCGCCGGTCTATATCTACCGCCCCCATCCCATCGAGCAGAAGCCTTGGCCAGGAACGACAAGAAGCCGCCGGTGCCGGCGCCGGACGACCCTCGCAGCCGCGAGCAGGAACAGTTCTTCGAGGAGGTGTCTGAAGAGCTGAAGCAAGACCGCTACGCGGAGCTTTGGAAGAAGTACGGCCGGTATTTCGTGGCGTTCGCCGTCGTCTGCGTGCTCGCGGTCGCGGGCTACCAGTATTGGCAGGGCGAGCAGCGGAAGGCGCGCGAGGCGGCGAGCGAGCGTTTCGCCGCCGCGCTGGCCCTGGCCCGCGACGGAAAGACGAAAGAGGCGATCACGGCATTCGCCGGCGTCGCGCAAGACGGCCCGAAGGGCTACGCGCAGCTTGCGCGCCTTCAGCAGGCCGCGCAGCTCCTGAAATCGGGCGACCGTGCCGGCGCCTTGCTTGCCTTCGAGCAGCTCGCCAACGACGAAGCGTCCGATCCTCTGTTCCGCGACGTCGCGGTCGTTCACTGGGCCTACGCCGGGCTCGACGACGCCGATCCGGCCAAGATGACCGAGCGGCTGAAACCGCTCATGGCCAAGGAAAATCCGTGGCGCTTCATGGCGCTCGAGCTGTCCGCGCTCTATGCCGAGCGCGCCGGGCGCCGTGCCGACGCGATCCAGCTCCTGACCGACCTCGAGAAGGACAAGGATGCGCCGCAGGGCGTGCGCAGCCGCGCCAAAGAGCTGCTTGCCATCCTCGGCAAGTCCTGAGCTACGTTCTCCGAAATGGGATTTCGCCGATGATGCGCCGCCTGCTCGCCCTTGCCGCCGCCGCGCTTTCGCTGCCGGCGTGCAGCACGCTCGAGAGCATCAACCCGTTTTCCGAGTCGAAGCCGCCGCGGCTCGAGGGCGAGCGCAAGCCCGTTCTCGTCGGCGAGGAACTGGTGCGGCCCGATACGGCGCTGGCGGCGCGGCCCGTGGAATTGCCGCGGCCGACGACGAACAAGGAATGGCCCCAGGCCGGCGGCTATCCCGATCATGCGATGCACCACCTGACGCTCTCCGAGCGTCCGCAACGCGCCTGGCAGGGCAGCATCGGCCCGGGCACGGGCGGCTCCGGATTCTGGCGCACGTTCGGCCTCTCGACGCCGCGCCGCCTCATCGCGCAGCCGATCGTGGCCGAGGGCAAGCTGTTCGCGCTCAACAGCGACGGCGAGGTCGTGGCCCTCAACGCCGCGACCGGCGGCACGCTGTGGCGCGTGAACGTTCTCCCGAAGGAAGAAGAGCAGGGCGACGTCGGCGGCGGCGTCGGCTACAGCGCGGGCATCGTCTACGTCTCGACCGGCGGCGCCGAAGTGCTGGCGCTCAACGCCGGCACCGGCGCCATCGTGTGGCGCGCGGCGCTCGACGCGCCGGCGCGCGGCGCGCCGACGATTTCGGGCGGGCGCATCTACGTCGTCACCACCGAGAACGAGCTCGTCGCCCTCGATGCGGCGAACAAGGGTGCGCGGCTCTGGAATTTCGCCGGCGTCGCGGAAGCCACGGGCATTCTCGGCGCGGCCAATCCCGCGGTCGAGGGCAACATCATCGTGACGCCGCAGAGCTCCGGCGAGATCGTGGCGCTCCGCGCCGAGAACGGGCGCCAGCTGTGGACCGAACGCCTCGCGGCGGCGCGCCAGATCAACCCGATCACCAACATCGCCGACATCACCGCGCGGCCGGTCGTCGACCGCGGCATGGTCATCGCGGTGAGCAATGCCGGCCGTCTCGCGGCGCTCGACATCCGCACGGGCCGCCGCCTGTGGGACGTCGACATCGGCGGCATCCAGACGCCCTGGCTTGCCGGCGAGTGGGTCTATGCGCTCAGCAACGAAGGACAGCTCGTCTGCATCGAGCGCGGCACCGGCCGCATCAAATGGTCGGTACAGCTCAACAGCTTCGCCACCGAACGCCAGCGCCGCACGCCGATCGTCTGGACCGGGCCGGTGCTGGCCAGCGACCGCCTGATCGTGGCCGGCTCGCACGGCGAGGCGCTTTCGCTGTCGCCTTATTCCGGCCAGGTGCTCGGCCGCATCGTGATCGGCGAGCGCGTGCTGATCTCGCCGGTCGTCGCCGAGAACACGATCTACTTCCTCGACGATTCCGGCCGCGTCCTGGCGCTGCGTTGAGCGCGCGGGCGGAGCCGGAGTTCACGGCCGCCATCGTCGGGCGGCCCAATGTCGGCAAGTCGACTCTGTTCAACCGGCTCGTCGGCCGGCGCATGGCGCTCGTCCACGGCACGGCCGGCACCACGCGCGACCGCAAGGAAGGCCATGCGCGCCTGTTCGATCTCGCGTTCCGCGTGATCGACACGGCCGGTCTCGAAGAGGCCGGGCCGAAGGCGATCGAGACCCGCATGGTTTCGCAGACGCTGAAGGCCGTCGGCGACGCCGATCTCATCCTGTTCATGATCGACGCCCGTGCGGGGCTGACGCCGCTCGACCGCCACTTCGCCGACCGCCTCCGCCGGTTCGGCAAGCCGTTGCTGCTGCTCGCCAACAAATGCGAGGGCCGCGCGGGATCGGCCGGCCTGGCCGAAGCCTTCGCGCTCGGCATGGGCGAGCCGATCCCGCTGTCCGCCGAGCACGGCGAGGGCATGGCCGACCTCTATCACGCGCTCACCGCCTACGTGCCCGCGGCGCAGGCCAAGGGCGGGGTCGAACCTGCCGAAGCAGAGGCGCCGCCGCCCGCGCGTCCGCTCACGCTCGCCATCGTCGGCCAGCCGAATGCCGGCAAGTCCACGCTGATGAACCGGCTGCTCGGCGAGGAGCGCGTCATTGTCGGCCCCGAACCGGGGCTAACACGCGACTCGATCGCCATCGACTGGCAATGGAAGGGCCGCCCGATCAAGCTCGTCGACACGGCGGGGCTGCGCCGCAAGGCCAAGGCCGTCGATGCGCTCGAGAAGCTCTCGGCGATCGACGCGATGCGCGCGATCCAGTTCGCCGACATCGTGGTGCTGCTGATCGACGCGATCACGGTGCAGGATTTCGGGCACGGCATCGAGAAGCAGGATCTGCAGATCGCGGCGCATGTCGAGGCGGAGGGGCGCGGCCTGGTGATCGCGGTCAACAAATGGGATCTCGTCGAGGATCCGCCGAAGCAGCGGCGCCTCGTGCGCGAGAGCCTGGAGCGGTCGCTGGCGCAGATTCACGACGTGCCGCTCGTCACGATGTCGGCGCTCGAGGGCACGAATCTCGACCGGCTGATGCAGGAAGTGCTCGCGGTCGACGAGAAGTGGAACAAGCGCGTGCCGACGTCGCGGCTCAACCGCTGGCTCGAAGGCGCGCTCGAGGCGAATCCGCCGCCGATGGTGAAGGGAAGGCGGATCAAGATCCGCTACATGACGCAGGCGCGCACGCGCCCGCCGACCTTCGCCCTGTTCGCGAGCCAGGCGGAGCGGCTGCCGGACTCGTACACGCGCTATCTGGCGAACGGATTGCGGAAAGCGTTCGGCTTCGCCGGCGTGCCGCTGCGCCTTCACGTGCGCGGCGGCGACAATCCGTTCGACGGCGGCAAAAACTAAAGCGCCCGCCCGTTTCCGGGCGGGCGCTTCGGCCCCGTCCCCCGAAACGGGCTTAGAACGTCTTCGAGACGCCGAACACGACCTTGGCGCTGCACCAGTCCAGGCCGCCGAAGCAATCGGCGCGCTTGATGTTCGTGTCGCCGTACTTCACGAACATCTTCAGGCCGTAAAGCTCCCACTTCACGCCGGCTTCCCACTCGAGATAGTCGGGCGTGCCGAATTTGTCGTTCTTCTCGATCCACTGGTGGCCGATGTGGGCGAACGCGGCCACCTTGTAGGGCTGCAGGATCTCGATCGGGATCGGCACCGTCACGTCGCCGAACGCCCACGCGCCGAAGCCGCTGCCGACCGTGTAATTGGGCGAGAGCGCCACGCCGCCGCCGAGTTCCATGAAGCCGAAGTCCCAGCTCAACGAGGGCATGACCTCGAAGTAGTTGAGCGCCTGCGATTCGGTCGAGCCCGGGTAGAGGTAGCCGATGAACTGGACGTTCCAGCTCAGCTTCTTGTCGAACAGCTTGCCCTTGAGGCCGCCATACACGTCGACTTCCACGCGCGGCTTGAAGCCGCCGTTGAAATTGATGTTCGACGCCCACACGCCGCCATAGACGCTGATCTCGTTGAAGGCCTCGAACTCGATGTCGAGGCTGCCGTTGTAGCCGGGCGCGTTGCTGGTCTGGGAAATGCCGCGGAAGCGGTAGTTGGACCAGAAGGCGACGGTCGCGGAAACGGGATCGGGAAGAATCTTCCGCTCGTACCACGGCGTGTATTGGAAGGGTTGCGCGGGCGCCGCCGCCGGCGCCGTCTGCGCCATCGCGCCCGGCGCCATCGCCAGCATCGCCGCTCCGATCAACGCGGCCGAATATCCGAATTTATGCATCTGATAACCCCCAAGGATCTCACTGTGATCGGCGGATCAGCACGCCCGCTGCCCGCCCCATGCGCTCTCATCAAGAGCAAGCGGTATGCCACAGCGCCCGGCGAGCCATCGTTGCCGTGACGAGCGGGGTGTTTTACTGCCGTTTTGTGAATCCGTGTTGCAAGGAAGCAACAGTCGCCGGCGCAAGTACTTTTTCCCGTTGGGGAATCTGCGTCTCGTCAGCCGCCGGCACGCAGCTCAGGCCGGCACACTTTGCCCGTTTTGTCGGCAGGATGGCTCCGCCAGCGACACAAACGTGTCGGTGACCGCCTCGGGCGCGGGCAGGCCGAGCGGGTCCTCGCCCGGAAAGGCCTGCGCCCGCATCGCGGTGCGGACCACGCCGGGGTCGATGAGGTTCGCCTTCACCCCGAACGCCGCGACTTCGGCGGCATAGGTGCGGACGAGCATTTCGAGCGCGGCCTTGGAGACGGAGTAGGCGCCCCAGAACGGCGTGGCGCCGCGCGCGGCGCCCGAAGTGACGAAGATCGCGCGGCCCGCGGCGGGGCGGCGGAGCAGGGCAACCATGCGGCGCAGAAGCCGCCCGGTGGCGGGGAGGTTGAGGCCGATCACCGTCTCCCACACCGGCGGGTCGAACGACGTGTCCGGCGTGAGCACGCCGAGCGTGCCGGCATTGCCGACGAGGATGTCGAGCTTGCCGAAGCGCTGGTAGAGCACGCCGCCGAGCTCGTCGATCTTGGCGCCCTCGGCGAGATCGAGCGGAACCAGCGTGGCGGCGCCGCCGGCGGCGCGGATCGCGTCGTCGGTCTCCTCGAGCCCGCCGACCGTGCGCGCGACGAGAATCACGTGCGCGCCCTCGGCCGCATAGCGTTTCGCCACCGCGGCGCCGATGCCGCGCGACGCGCCCGTCACGAGCGCGATGCGGCCTTGCAGCCGCCCGGATGCCGCGGACGTCACGCCACTTCTTCGAGTAGCGAGAGCTGGCGCGAGGAGGAGCCGCCGGCGCGGTCGGTGAGCCGCGTCGGGTAGTCGCCGGTGAAGCACGCGTCGCAGAACTGCGGGTCGTCCTCGGTGCGCGCGGTGTGGCCCATCGCGCGGTAGAGGCCGGCGATCGAGATGAAGGCGAGGCTGTCGACGCCGATGATCTTCGCCATCTCGGAAACGCTGTGGCGCGCGGCGAGCAGCTTCTCGCGCTGCGGCGTGTCGATGCCGTAGAAGCAGGAATGCGTCGTCGGCGGGCTCGAGATGCGCATGTGCACCTCGGCCGCGCCGGCATGGCGCACCATATCCACGATCTTCGTCGAGGTGGTGCCGCGCACGATGCTGTCGTCCACCAGGATCACGCGCTTGCCGGCGAGCGCCGCGCGGTTCGGGCTGTGCTTCAGCTTCACGCCGAGATGCCGGATCTGGTCGGCCGGCTCGATGAAGGTGCGGCCGACATAGTGGTTGCGGATGATGCCGAGCTCGAACGGCAGCCCGGCCGCGAGCGAATAGCCCATCGCCGCCGGCACGCCCGAATCGGGCACCGGCACGACCACGTCGGCCGGCACCGGCGATTCCTTCGCCAGCTCCATGCCGATGCGCTTGCGCGCCTCGTAGACCGGGATGTTCTCGACGATGCTGTCGGGCCGCGCGAAGTAGATGTATTCGAACACGCAGAAGCGCCGCTTCTGGCGCGGGAACGGGTGCAGCGAGGTGAGGCCGCGGTCGTCGAGCACGATCATCTCGCCGGGCTCGACGTCGCGCAGATATTTGGCGCCGACGATGTCGAGCGCGCAGGTTTCCGACGTGACGATGTAGTGGCCGTCGAGGACGCCGAGCACGAGCGGGCGCACGCCGAGCGGATCGCGCACGCCGATCACCTTCTTGCGGCTCAGCATCACGAAGGAATAGGCGCCTTCCACCTGGAGCAGCGCGTCGCTGATGCGGTCGATGAGGTTGGTCGCCTTGCTCGTCGCGATCAGGTGGCTGACGATCTCGGTGTCGGTCGTCGACTGGAACAGATGCCCCGCGCGGATCATGTCGGTCCGCAGCGTCAGCGCGTTGGTGAGATTTCCGTTGTGCGCGATGGCGAGGCCGCCGAACGCGAAATCGGCGACCAGCGGCTGGATGTTGCGGATGATCGGCGTTCCGGTGGTCGAATAGCGCACGTGGCCGATGGCCATCGGCCCGATGAGCTTGTCCATCGTCGCGGCGGCGTTGAAATTGTCGCCGACCAGGCCGAGCGCGCGGTGGGCGTGGAACATCTCGCCGTCGAAGGTGACGATGCCGGCCGCTTCCTGGCCCCGGTGCTGGAGCGCGTGCAGGCCGAGCGCCGTGAGCGCCGCCGCGTCTTCGTGGCCGTAAATGCCGAAGACGCCGCACTCCTCGCGCAGCTTGTCGTCGTCAAAGGGGTTCGTGATCATGGACCCGCCCGCCGCCGGATAACGCCCCCGGGCCACCAACCAATGGGGGGCGCCATCGTTCCCGCGCCGCTCATATAGGGTATCGTCCGCCGAAAGTCGCCCCCTGCGTGACGAACGGATGACGCATGCTTGTGGATTGCGAAACACACCGGCATTTCCGGGCATTCCCGGGCTTCTCCGGGCTTTTGCGGCTATTTTCGGCCGCTCGGTCCGGGCTTTTCCGGGCATCGGGCACCGGCATTTCCGGGCTTTTCGCGCGGCGCAACACCGGCATTTCCGGGCTTTTGCGTCTTCGACTCCGCCGCCCCCGGATAGCGCGGCGCTCGGGGAAAAGCGGCGAGCCGCTCCTGCATCGCCGACTCCCGTAGGGCGGCGGCACGAGAGACTGCAAAAGAACAAATAAAGAACATAAAGAAGGGGCCGTGTCAAGAGAGAACAGCGCCGCGGCATCGCCGCCCTAAGACGCCGTTGAAACCGGCGCCCATCCTTTCTCTTGCATACTAGTAATTTTACCTATCAATTGTCGGTGCCGGACATTTTCGCCGGCACTTCGCAGAGTGACGCTGGCTCGGCCTCCAGGGGATAGGGATCGGCGTCAGTCGCGTGCCTCTCGTGCGTTGCCTCCCAAGCGCGCCAGAGCGAATGCCCCCGGCGAAAGCCGGGGGCATTCTTTTCCGGGCCGCGCGCGGCCGCCATCAGGAAAGGCTCGCTGATGCGCCACAAGATTGCACTCGTCCTCGGCGGCGCGCTGCTGCTCGGCGCCTGCGCCCATACGGAAGTTCGCCAGCACGCCGCTGTCGACGCGGCACACAAGACGATCACCGTGCCGCCCCACAAGCGCGGGTTGATGAACGGCGTGGTGAAAGAACTGGCCGCGGCGGGCTGGAAGGTCACCGTCGACCGTGCCGCCGCGGCGCCGAATCCGCGCAAGCCGCCGGCGCGCTCCGCCGCGGCGGCGAACAATCCGGCCGCCGCCGCAACGCGCTATCGCATGACGGCGGACTATCGCGACATCGACTATTGCCGCGGTGGCCGCATCTACATCTACGACTTCGCGATCATCGACAACGAAAGCGGCGCCAAGATCCTCGAGATCGGCGGCCGCGAATGCGACCGCGACGCCGTCGCGAAATTCAAGGCCGCGATCGCCGCCACGGCGAAATAGAGCGCCGCGCGCGTAGGGCTCGCGGTCGCGGTGTTTCGCGCACCTGGCAGGATTTGCACGCCCGCAATGCCGCTGCGCTTGGTCCGGGCCGGGAAATGAACCTGCGGGTGGTCCCCGGAAGCGCGCTAGATGGATTTTCCGTTCAGCTCGCGGCAGGCGGAGGTGCGCGGAACCCACGTCACCGTGCCATTGGGAAGACGGCAATTGGGCTGCCGGGCCTGCTGCGGCTTCGCGGGCGCCGGCCCCACGACGCAATCGGTGCAGGAAGCACCGCCAAGCTCGGTGCACGCCTTTTTGCTCGACACCTGGGTCACCGCGCGATTCGGCAAGCGGCATTTCACCAGCGGGCGCGGCGGCGAGGTTTTGGGGGCAGGGCCCACCGCACAATCCGTGCAGACCGTTCCGCTGAGCTCCGTACACGCGGCCTTGCTCGAGACCTGCGTCACCGCCCGGTTCGGCAAGCGGCACTTCACCAATGGGCGCGGCGGCGACGTCTTCGGCGCCGGGCCAACGACGCAATCCGTGCAGACCGTTCCGCTGAGCTCGGTGCACGCCGCCTTGTTCGAGACCTGGGTGACCGCGCGATTGGGCAAGCGGCATTTGAACAGCGTGCGCGGCGGTGACGTCGATGGCGCCGGCCCCACGACACAGCCGGAGCAGGGTTTCCCATTCAGCTCCGCGCATGCGCCCGGGCTCGCGACGTGCATGACCGCGCCGTTGGCGAGCCGGCAATTGCCGGGCGCCGCCGCGGCCGGCGCCGCGCCTGCCGCCAGCAGGGCCAGGGCCGCCAGCGTTGCCGCCACGAACGCGCGAAGTCCCATCAGTGCTGTCCTCCGATCGGCGCAACACACTGAACCAACGACGCCCAAAACGAAAGCGGCCCGCCTGTTGGGGCGGGCCGCTCGTGATCTCGGAGGTTCGCGCGCTTAGTAGTAACGGCAGACGTACTGGCCGTAGTAGTTGTAGAAGCAG
>CAZUYG010000018.1:0-15010 GCA_964624265.1 uncultured Candidatus Odyssella sp. | reverse complement strand
GAATTGGAGGAGATGAAGCGGGAGCGGGCCGCGAAACCCGCCGCCGTACCGCCCGCGCCAGCAAAGGCCGGTGCGGTCAAGGCGCGGCAGCCCGGCGCGCAGATCGAGGCGCCGGCGCGGCGCAAGTCGAGCAGCGATTGGGACGAGAATCGCTGGCTGAAGCGCGAGCTGGAGGAGATGTCGCGCGAACGCGATGGGGCCAAGGCGCCGCCGGCCGCCGGCAAGCCGGCGCAAGCTCGCGCGGCCGTGCCGCCGCCGCGCATGTTGCAGGCGGAAGCGTCCGCCGTCCGGCACGTCGAAGCCCGCGCCGCGGACGGCAGCGGCGATGGCCGCGCGGCGGATGAAGACGACGGCGGCTTCTTCCGGGGCTGAAGGGCGCAACGGCCGCGAGGCCGGGCCGGCGCGATCACGCCGGCGGCGGTGACTCCGGGAACAGACGCATCCGGCGCGCGACATGGCGGATCGAGACGGCGTGCAGCTCCATGAGCTGCAGTTCGATCTCGTCGGGCGCTGCGGGTGCTGCCGCCATCATCTCGTCGGCGATGGCTTCGAGCTTGTCGGCCAGGGCGTCCCAGCTCGGGTTCGGCGCGGCGTTCGTCATCGGCCCTTGAAGCGCGGCGGGCGCTTCTCGACGAACGCGGTGGAGCCTTCCTTGTGGTCTTCGGTCAGCTTCAACACGCTCTGGCCGATGCGCTCGAAATTGCGTCCGGTCTCGATATCCACATTGACGCACTGATTGATCACCAGCTTCGCCGTGCCGAGGGCGAGCGGCGCCTTCTTCGCGAGCTGCTCGGCGAATTCCACCGCGCGCGGGATCAGCTTGTCGGCGGGCAGCATTTCGTCGACGAGGCCGAGCTCCAGCGCCTTCGCCGCGGGCACGATCTCGCCGGTCATCACGAGACGCTTGGCCTTCGAGGGACCGACGAGCTTCACGAGCCGCGAAATGCCGCCCGAGCCGGGGATGAGGCCGACATTGTTCTCGGGCAGGCCCATGCGGGCCGTGTCGGCCGCGAAGCGGAAGTCGCAGGAGAGCGCCAGCTCGAGCCCGCCGCCGGCCGCCACGCCGTTGATCGCGGCGATGACCGGCACTTCCATCTGCTCGATGTCGTCGAACACGTTGTGGATCATGCGCACCCGCCGGCGGAAGCCGCGCGGGCCGACCGACGAGAGGTCGCCCATGCCGCGCACGTCCTCGCCGGCCGAGAACGCGCGGCCGGTGCCGGTGACGATCAGCACGCGCAGCGCGTCGTCCTCGACGAGCGAGCGCACCGCGTCGCGCATCTCCTCGCGCATCTTCGCGTTCCAGGAGTTGAACACGTCGGGCCGGTTGAGGCGCAGGATCGCGATCTCGTCGCGGCGGTCGAAGGCGAGGAATTCGTATCGGGTCTCGGTCATGGGGCGTTCCGGGGTCAGCGTTTGCCGGCGCGCCTGCGCGCCTTCGGCTTCGGCTTCGGTTTCGGTTTCGCCTTCGCCGCGGCCGGCCGGACCGATCCGGGAAGATCGGGCCGCAGCTCGTCGATCTCGCCGAGATTCCACAGCGCCCAGTGCAGGTTCTGGTCGGCGTGCCGGAGGATCGACTGGATCTGCGGTATGTCGGTCCCGACGTGAATCTCGTGGACGAGACGGCGGGCGCGGCGGAGGCGGGCGATCATTTCGGCGGGCGTGAGCATGGCGGTCCTCAGCGGTCGAGCGCGCGGCGCAGTTCTTTCGGCCGCTTGTCGATGATGCGTTTGGTCTTGAGGTCGTAGCGCGGCAACGCGCCCGGCGCCATCACGGTCACTTCGAGGCGCACGTGCAGGGCCTTGTGGATGCGGTCGGCGACGGCGCGGGCGAGCGCGTCCCAATCGGCGCGGGCAACGGCGGGATCGGGCTCGAACTCGACCGTCATGCGGTCGTTGCCGTCCGCGTGTTCGAGAATCAGCTGGAAGAACGGCGAGACGCCTTTGTGCTCGCCGAGCAGGTTCTCGACGGCGGTCTGATAGACGTTGGTGCCGCGCACCGTGACCATGAAATCGGTGCGGCCCAGCACCACGCCCGGCAGCTTGCGCCAGGTGCGCCCGCAGCCGCAGCGGCCGACGCTGCGGACGAGATCGTGCGAGCGATAGTTCAGCAGCGGCTGGGCCGAATTCGTGTAGCTCGTGATGATGTTCTCGCCGACCTCACCGTCGGGCACCTCGGCACCGGTGGCGGGATCCATCGACCAGGTGAACACGTTCATTTCGTTGACGTGCACGCCGTCGCGTTCCGGGCAGCCGGGCGCGAAGGCCTCGATTTCGGCGATGCCGAGCAATTCGCCCGAATCGGCGCCCCAGGCCTCGTCGATCTGGCGCTTCATCGCCGGCAACGCGAAGGGGCCGGGCTCGCCGGCATGATAGGTGAAGCGGATCGACGACTCGCGCAGATCGACGCCCATCTCTTTCGCCACGGTCGCGAGGCGCAGCGCGAAGGTCGGCGTCGAGATCAGCACGGTCGGCTTCAGGCGCAGGATGTTCTTGATGTGGGTCTGGCTGTCGGCGCCGCCGCCGGAGATGACGCGGCAGCCGATGCGGCGCGCGCCGTAGTAGCAGCTCCAGAAGCCCGCGAAATTTCCCCAGTTGAAGGCGAAGTAGAAGCTGTCTTCCGGACGGATGCCGTGCGCCCAGAAGCCGTAGGTCCAGCTTTCGCCGTAGCGCTCGGTGTCGTAGGCCGAAAGCGGGATCGCCAGCGGCAGCCCGGTCGAGCCCGAGGTTTCGACATGATGCGATACGAGTTCGAACGGCAGCGCCAGCGTATCGCCGTAGGGCGGCCGCTCGGACTGCAAATGGATGAAATCCTGCTTGTCCGTGAGCGGCACGAGCCGCTTGTAGTCGTCGATCGTAACGATGTGTTTCGGCTTGAGGCCGCGTTCTTCGAATTTCTTCCGGTAGAACGGGCTTCGCTCGTAAGCGAAAGCGACGAGCTTGCGGAGCTTGGCGAGATGCAGCGCGTCGAGCTCGGCGCGCGGCATGCGTTCCATGCGCTCGTTCCAGAACGCGGAACGGCGCGCGGCGGCCGTGTGCTGTTTCCAGCCCGACATCGTGGCTTCGCGCGGCATCAGAGATAGCGCCGGTTGGCACGGTGGTCGGGCACGTCGAGACCGAGCGATTCCAGGATCGGCACGGTGTCGCGAATGTAGTCCTGGCGCAGCTCCTCGTTCGAGCGGGCCTTGATGCCCCATCGCACATAGACCTCGGAATTGCGCGAGTCGGACTTGCCGAACATGTCGAGGACGGCCGGCCACCACTGCTTGAGGCCCTCCTGGAGCCGGCGCTTGCCCTCCCTGGTCTTGGCCACCTCGCGCGCGAACTTGATGCCCATCTCGGCGTGGAACCGCTCCTCCTTCTCGAGCTTCGGCGCGGCCTTGGCCAGCGGCTCGTAGCTCGACCCCACCCACTCGACACCGACGTAGAGACCGACGCGATCACCGATGCCGTGGAACCAGCAGACATCGACCCACGATTCGAGCGGAATCGAGAAGAGATACTGCTTCAGCGGGGCGTCGGTGTGCGGGTCCTCGCCGAGCCCGCGGATCAGGTCGGCGACGATCTGCCCGTGCTGGACTTCCTGCCGCACGATCTCGGATTCGATGACCAGCGTGCGGTCGTCGGGCGAATAGCGGAAGCCGGCCTCGGCGATGCGCGCCAGCAGGGCGCGGTAGTTCGGATTGCCGTTGTTTTCGACGTGGCCGAATTTCAGGAGCTTGATCAGGAACTGCCGGTATTCCTCCGGCATGTCCGGGTCGTTCTGCTTCCACATTCGCTTCGGCTTGGCGGTCCTGGCCATCGCGGCTTGCTCCCTCGCCTAGAATTTGTCGAGTGCGCGGCGCAGTTCCTTCGGCCGCTTGTCGACGATGCGCTTGGTCTTGAGTTCGTAGCGTGGCAGCGATTCGACCGGCACCGCCCGGCAATCGATGCGCACCTTGAGCGCGTCGTGAATGTGGCGCGCCAGCCTGTCGGCGAGGCCGGGCCATTCCGCCTCGCCGATGCGCTTCACGGGCTCGAATTCGATCTCCATCCGGTCGAGCGCGCCCTCTTTCGAGAGGATCATCTGATAGTGGCTGCTGACGCCCTTCATTTCGCCGATCAGGTTCTCGACCGCGGTCGGATACACGTTGGTGCCGCGCACCGTGATCATGAAGTCGGTGCGGCCGAGGATCACGCCCTCGAACCGCGTCCAGGTACGGCCGTCGGCGCCGCCGGGGATGCGGCGGACGAGATCGTGGGTGCGGTAGTTGATCAGCGGCTGCGCCGAGTTGACGTAGCTGGTGACGATGTTCTCGCCCACTTCGCCGTCGGGCACCTCCCGCATCGTATCGGGATCGATCGACCAGCAGAACACGTTCATCTCGTTGACCAGAACGCCGTTGCGGCCGGCGTCGCCGACGCCGAACGCATCGATCTCGGCGATGCCCATCTGGTCGCAGCTGCGCGCGTCCCAGGCTTCGTCGAGCGCCTCGCGCAGCGCGGGCAGGGCGAACGGGCCGGGCTCGCCGCCGCCGACGACGAACTTCACCGACGAGGCGCGCATGTCGTGCCCCATTTCCTTGGCCGCATGGGCGATGCGCAGCGCGTAGGTCGGCGTGGCGCACAGCACGGTCGGCTTCATGCGCAGGATGTTGGCGATGTGGCCCTTGGTGTCGGCGCCGCCGCCCGAGATGACGCGCGCGCCGAAGCGGCGCACGCCCCAATAGGTCGACCACAGCCCGGCGAAATTTCCCCAGTTGAAGGCGAAATACACCGTGTCCTCGGGCCGGATGCCGAGCGCCCAGAACGCATAGCACCAGCTCTCGCCGTAGCGCTCGGTGTCGTACATCGTGTACGGGATCGCGAGCGGAACGCCCGTCGTCCCCGACGTCTCGCAGTGATGGGCCAGCAGCTCGAACGGCGCCGCGAGCGTGTCGCCATAGGGCGGCCGCTGCTGCTGGAGGTGCACGAAATCCTTCTTGTCGGTGAAGGGCACTTTGCGCTTGAAGTCGTCGAGCGAGCGCACGTCGCCGGGCTTCAGGCCCGTCTTGTCGAAGGTCGCGCGATAGAACGCGCTGTGCTCGTAGGCGTAGTGCAGCAGCAGCTGCAGTTTCCGCAGATGCAGCGCGTCGAGCTTCGCGCGCGGCAGCGTCTCCATGTACCTGTTCCAGTACCGGGAGCGCTTCGCCGCAGGCGTGAACATTTCGATCCTGGCCGCCATGCTTCCTCCCTCGCGCGGCGCCGGTTTTCCGGCGTCCGGTCTCACTTGCCCTGAAAGGCCGGCTTGCGCTTCTCGAGGAAGGCTTTGATGCCTTCCTGCGAATCCTGCGACAGGAACAGCAGGGTCTGGTTCGCCCGCTCGTAGGAAAGCCCCTCGGCGAGCGAGCCGGCAAGGCCCTGGCGTACCGAGAGCTTGATCATGCCGTGCGCGAGGCTCGGCCCCTGCGCGAGCTTCGTCGCGTAGGCCATCACGTCGCTCCAGAAGCTCTCCGCCGGGAAGAGCCGCTCGACGATGCCGAGCTCGGCCGCGCGCTGCGGGCCGACCATCTCGCCGGTGATCATCAGATGCAGCGCCTGGCCGGGCGCGATCTGGCGCGCGAGCCGCTGGGTGCCGCCCATGCCGGGGGAGAGGCCGAGGTTAACCTCGCCGAGGCCGATGCCGTATTTGCCCTCGGCCGCGAAGCGCAGGTCGCAGCCCAGCGCCAGCTCGAGCCCGCCGCCGATGCAGTGACCGGCGACCGCGGCGATGAAGATCTTGGGCGTACGCTCGATCATGGTCACGGTCTCGTGCGCCATGTTGAGGAAATCGGCGAGCGCGCCCGGCGTCGTGCCCTTGAGGGTCGAGATGTCCGCTCCCGCCGAGAAGAATTTCTCGCTCGCGCTCTTCACGACGACGCAGCGCACGGCCTCGTCGTTGCGCACCGTGTCGATGCAGCGCTGCAGCTCCAGCAGGGTCGCTTTGGTGTAGGCGTTGGCCGGCGGATTGTTCATCGTGATGATGCCGACGCCGCCTTCGCGCGTGAGGCTGTAAGCCACGCTCGTCCTCCCTCGTCCGTTATTCGGTGCCCCGCGCCGCCACCGGTCCGGCGGTCCTCCTCCAAAGCGCGTCGGCCCTGTGAAGGCGCGGGGCGTCTCGTTGCCGCCTAGAGAAAGCGGCGATTGGCGCTGTGATCGGGAACGTCGAGACCCAGTTCCGCGATCAGCGGAACCGTGTCTTCGATGTATTTGAGCCGCAGCTCGGCGTTGGTGTGGGCCTTGATGCCCCATTTCACGTAGTTCGACGAGTTGCGCGAATCCGTCTTGCCGAACATGTCGAGCGCGGCAGGCCACCATTTGTGCAGCAGGTCCTGTGCCTCGCGCCTGCCGTCGGCGGTCTTGACGACGCGTTTCATGTGGCGGAAGCCGGCGGTGGCGTGGAAATACTCTTCCTTCTCGAGCTGCTCGGAGACGCGCGCGAGCGGCTCGTAGGTGCTGCCCATCCACTCGATGCCGACATAGAGCCCGACGCGGTCGATCAGCATGTGGAACAGCGAGATGTCGCACCACGATTTCAGCGGCAGCTCGAACGCGTACTGGCCGACCCATTCGGGATTGTAGGGATCTTCGCCGAGGCTCGAGATGATGTCGGCCACGAACTGGCCGTGCCCGACCTCCTGCTTCACGATCTCCGCCTCGATCATCATCGCGCGGCCGTCGGGCGCATAGCGCAGGCCCGCATCGGCGATGTTCGCGATCACCGTGCGATAATTCGGATTGCCGCAGTTCTCGACATGCGCGTGCTTGAGCAGCTTCACCATGAAGCGCCGATAGTCTTCGGGCATGTCGGGATCGTTGCGCTTGTACATGCGCAGCTGCGATCCGGCCACCTTGATGGGCTTGAGGTCGTGTCCGGGGATATTCTGGTTTTCCATGATCACCGCGTCTCCGGGGCTTGGGACTTGAGGAGGCCCGCCAGCATCGTTGTGCGCAAAGCGCGCACGAGTTCGGGGCCGCCGAGCGCCTGACGCCGGCGGTACCATTCGAGGAAGGTGCCGTCGCGCAGCGCCATGATGATGGCGGCCTGCTCGCGCGTGCGGACGTCGTGGCGGAACTCGCCGCGGCGCTTGCCGAGCGCGATGATGGCCTCGATCGCCTTGTAGAGGCGGTCGTAGATGGCGCGGATGCGCGCCTCGACCGGCCCGCCGGTACCCGCGAATTCGAGCGACATCAGGATCAGCAGCAGCACGTCTTCCGGGCTTTCGACGCCGAGGCGGGCCTGGCCGTGCATGAAGGCGGCAAGACGGGCAGCGGCGCCCTCGCCGGCGATCCGCTCGTTCATGCCGCCGAGCACGATCGTCTCGACCCGGTCGAGCAGGGCGGACAGCAGCGCTTCCTTGTTGCGGAAGTAGAAATAAACCGCGCCCTTGGTGAGGTGCGCGGCTTCGGCGATCGCGTCCACCGTCGTGTGCCGGTAGCCCTGCGAGACGAACAGCGCGCGCGCGGCCATCAGCAGGCCCTCGACGCTGGCTTCGCGCTGGGCCTTCTTGGTCGCGGGACGCAGGGCAGCGGCCGAGTGGGGCATGGTGCCGATCAACATACTGACTAGATAGTATGTGCCCGCGGCCGCGGAGTCAATCGCGGGCGCGCGGGCGGCTAGTGGACGGCGGTGACGGCGAAGGGCAGCGTCGGCGCGCTGGCGTCGAGCGCGGCGATGAACGACTGCTGCCAGCGGTCCGCATCGTTGCGGACGATCGTCGCGTGCAGCGCGGCCCAGCGCTCGCGGCGCTCCTCCAGCGGCATGAGAAGCGCCGCGTGCAAGGCGTCGGCCACGCCGTCGATGTCGAACGGATTGGCGATCAGCGCTCGGTCGAGTTCGGCCGCGGCGCCGGCGAAAGGCGACAGCACGAGCACGCCCGGATCCACGGGGTTCTGCGACGCGACATATTCCTTCGCGACGAGGTTCATCCCGTCGCGCAGCGGCGTGACGAGGCCGACATTCGCGGCGCGAAAGAAGCCGGCGAGCGCCGAGGGACGGTATGCTCGGTTCAGGTAGCGGATCGGCTGCCAGTCGAACTCGGCGTAGCGTCCGTTGATCTTGCCCGCGAGCTGCTCGAGCTCGCGGCGCGCCTCGCGATAGCGTCCGATCTCGATGCGCGAAGGCGCCGCGACTTGCAGCAGCGTCACGCGGCTCTTCCACTGCGGACGCATCGCGAGCAGGCGTCCGAAGGCCGCGAAGCGGTTCGCCAGTCCCTTGCTGTAATCGAGACGATCCACGCCGATGATGAGCTTGCGGCCGGCAAGGCTGTCGACCAGGCGCCGCGTCGTGCTGCGGTTCGCGCCGTCCGCGGCCATGCGCTGTTGCGCGGCGGCGTCGATGCCGATCGGGAACGCGCCGGTCGCCGTGCGCCGGTGCGGTCCCATCACGGTCCCGTCCGGCCGGATCAGATAGCCGAGCGCGCTTCGGCAATAGGCGCGGAATGCGTCGGCATCATCGTCGGTCTGCAGTCCGACGAGATCGTAGTCGAGGAGCGACGAGAACAACGTGCGATGATTGGGCAAGATGGCCAGCGCCCGCGGCGGCGGCAGCGGAATGTGCAGGAAGAAGCCGATGCGGTGCCGGCAGCCGAGGCGCCGCAACGCGCGCGCCAGGGGAATCAGATGGTAGTCGTGCACCCAGATGAGGTCGTCGGGCCGCAGCAGCGGCATCAGAATGCGCGCGAACCGGTCGTTGGCGGCCTCGTAGGCCTCCGCCTGCTCGCGCGAGTATTCGATCAGGCCGAGGCGGAAGTGGCAGAGCGGCCAAAGCGTGCCGTTCGCAAAGCCGAGATAATAATCGCGATGCGCGGCCTCATCGAGATCGACCGTCGCATAGTCGATCCCGTCGGCGTGCACCAACTCGGGCGTATTGCCGGCCGGCACCGAAACCTTGCCCGACCAGCCCAACCACAACCCGCTGCCGCCACGCATCGCCGCCTGTACGCCCGTGACCAACCCGCCTGCCGAATCGGGAGAATTCGGCAGGCCGACACGGTTGGAGACGACGACGACACGCTTCATTCGATGAACCCGTCCTTATTCAAAAATATCTGCAACGGGCGATGCGGAGCGTCCGGCCGCTTCCGCGACGCGGTGCAGCCCATAACTAAGATGCACGCCGCGCCGGAAGGTTCCCGCGCGCGGCCCTTGTCGCGGCGAGCAATCGCTCCGCCGAGTCGCGGAGCCATTTCCGCAACTGCCTGGGCCCGGCAATCGTATAGCGTGCAGCGCTTCCTGCCATCCGTAAATCCGACGAGCCGACCCTGAGGCTGACGCCGCCAAACCGGTTGGCGACGGCGAAGCCGTCTTCGTCGGTCACGTCATCGCCGATCACGTACGGTATCCGCCCGCGAAATTCCGGCTCTTTCATCAGCGCTTCGATCCCGCGGCCCTTCGAAACGCCGGCGGCGATGAATTCGAATACCGCTTTGCCCCGCAACAGGCGCACGCGCCCCCGATAGGCATCGGCCAGCGATTCGGCGAGGCGGCGCGCGGGCGCGGCGGCTGCGGGCGCACGGCGAACGTGCAGCGCCGCGCCGTGTCCCTTCAGCTCGAGCAAGGTATTGGGATGGCGCGATGCAAATCGCCGCAGCGCGGCCACGAGCGCAGGCGGAACGCGCCCGCCGCGTCCGGCGCGGAGGGCGGGCAGCGGTATGGAAGCCGCGGCGCCGTGCTCCGCGACGATGACGGCTTGGGTGCCGCGGAAGAGGGCCTTCAGATCCGCGTGTCTGCGTCCGCTGACGATCGCCACGGCGCCGTCGAGCGCGTCATGCAACGCGTTCAGCGTAGCCAGGAGTCCGTCGGGAACCACGACGGTGTCGGGAGTGGGCGCAATGTCGAGCAGCGTGCCATCGACATCGAGGAACAGGCTCATGCCGGCCGCGAGCGCCGGCGGCCCGCCGGCACTACGGCGCGGGGTTCGGCCTCGAGGGGAACCGGGACGTGGGCGCTTGGATACAGGCAAAACGGGGAGTCAGACCACTTCTTCGTTTTTCGAGACGCGAAGGTAAACGCGGAATGGGGTCAGAATATGGTGAGTTGCGTGCCGCTCTTCAGACGAACGTGGCGGTCACGCTGCCGAACGGCGTGTAGCGCGCCTCGACGCGCATCGGCCGGTCGAGCTTGTACTGCTTCGTGAACGAGCCGGTCATCACCGCCTGACCCGGCTCCAGGGCGCGGCCGAATTCGGCGAGCTTGTTCGCCAGCCACGCGATCGAGGCCAGCGGGCTCGATTCCATGACCGCGGTGCCGAACGCGCGCTCTTGATGCACGCCGTCGATGGAGAGATCGAGCTGGGTCTTGCCGAGATCGTGTCGCGCCGGATCGAACGGCACTTCCGTGCCGGTCACGAAGGCGTATTGCTGGCCATTGTCGGCGATCATCGGCAGGCAGCCCGCGCGCGTGGGATTGCCGCGCGTCTCGATGATTTCCATCGCCGGCGCCACGCCACGGATCGCGCGCGCCGCGCGCTCCGGAGTCATGCCGGGGCCCGCGAGCCGTTCGCCGATGAAAAGGCACAATTCGTTTTCGAAGCCGGGCGCGCGGATGCCGGCGAGAGGCCAGGTGCCGCCGCTCTGCCAGCGTCCGTTCTCGAACAGGCAGGCGAACACCGGCTCGGCGAATCCGAACTGGCTGCGGATCGCGAGGGCCGTGAGGCCGACCTTCCAGCCCGCCTGCTTCTCGCCGCGGGCGGCGTGGCGGTCGAGCAGCGCGAGATTGATGCGATAGGCCTCGCTTTCGGTCAGCGTCGTCTCGTATTCCGCCGAATAGCGCCCGCCGGGCCGGCGCGCGGCCCAGAAATGATCGAGCGCGTGATTGAAGTCGACGGGCATTGGGTTCTCCTGGCTGTCCGGAATTTCCGCGTGACGACGAAACTCGAATTGTTGTCGCCGTGCAAGCGGGGACTCGCGATACCGAATTCTCGATCGGCGGCGTCAAAGCGTGCTTGCGGCGCCAAGGGTCGCCGCCTGCTCGGGGACGACGGGGGTGGCGTGGATCAGATGATGGCGAGGCGCTTGCCGACCCGTTCGAACGCCGCAAGCGCTTCGTCGATATCGGCCGGGCCGTGCGCGGCGGAAGGCTGGGCGCGCAGGCGCGCTTCGCCGCGCGGGACGACCGGAAAGCGGACCGAGCCGACGTAGACGCCGGCCTCCATCAGCGCGTTGCTGAACGCGGCCGCCTTCGACTCGTCGCCGATCATCACCGGCGTGATCGGGCTGTCGCCGCCGAGCAGGCGGAAGCCGAGCTTCGCGAGCCCGGCGCGCAGGCGGCGCGTATTCTCGGCGAGGCGCTGCGCCAGCGACGGATCGCGGAGCGCGATCTCGACGGCGGCGAGGGCGCCGGCGGCGGCCGACGGGCTCACCGCGGTCGTGAACATGAAGAACCGCCCGCGGTCGTGCAGCTCGCGGATGCGCGCGGCCGGGCCGGCGACGTAGCCGCCGGCGAACGCGCCGAACGCCTTCGAGAGCGTGCCGGTGTAGAGTTCGACCTCGCCCTCGCAGCCGCGCAGCGCCGCCGTGCCGCGCCCGCCGGGGCCGATCACGCCGGCCGCATGGCTCTCGTCGACGACGAGCGTCGCGCCCTGGCGCCGGCACAGGTCGATGAGCGGACGCAGTTCGACGGCGTCGCCCTCCATGCTGAACACGCCGTCGGTGATGACGAGCTTTTTCCCAGGGCCGGGTTCCGCCAGCTGCGCTTCGAGATGGGCGAAATCGCCGTGATTGTAGACCCGGCTCTCCGCGGCGCTGAGGCGGCAGCCGTCGATGATGCTCGCGTGGTTGAGCCGGTCGCTGAAGATGCGATCGCCGGCGCCCACGAGCGTGCAGGCGACCGCGACGTTGGCCGCGGTGCAGGAGTTGAACAGCAGCGCCGAGTCCGTGCGATGGAATTTCGCCAGCGCCGCGCACAGCGCCTCGTGGATCGGCGTCGTCGCCAGCGGCGGGTTCAGCGCAGGCCCGGCGCCGTAGCGGTCGAGCGCCTCTTTCGCCCGCGCGATCACCTCGGGATGGTTCGCGAGCCCGAGATAATTGTTCGAGCCGAGCACGATGACCTCGCGGCCATCCATGATCGCGCGCGCGCCGACGGCGCCGCCGAGCAGCGGCTTCCGCGAGCGTCCGGAGGCCGTGGTTGCATAATCCATTGCCAATCGCCGTAGCCGAAAAAAGCAGGGGCGGGTTTCAGACCCGCCCCTGCGCCGCGCAATCTATACGGAAGCCGGAGCGGCCTACGCCGACACCTTCGGCAGGCCGGCGAGGGCCATCGCCAGCTCCTGCTGGTTGTAGTCCTCGTCCTTGAGCTTGCCGGCGGCGAAGTCGGCATACGCCTGCATGTCGAAATTGCCGTGGCCGCAGAGGTTGAAGAGGATCGTCTTCTTCTTGCCCTCGCGCTTGCATTGCAGCGCCACGTCGATGGCGCCCTTGACCGCGTGGTTGGCTTCGGGCGCGGGCAGGATGCCCTCGGCGCGTCCGAACTGCACGCCGGCCGCGAAGCACTGCGTCTGGTGATAGGCGACGCCCTTGATGAAGCCCTCTTCGACGAGCTGGCTCACCAGCGGCGCCATGCCGTGATAGCGCAGGCCGCCGGCATGGAAGCCCGGCGGCACGAAGGCCGAGCCGAGCGTGTGCATTTTCACCAGCGGCGTCATCTTGCCGGTGTCGCCGAAATCGTAGGCGTACTTGCCGCGCGTGATCGACGGGCAAGCGGCCGGCTCGACGGCGATGACGTCGACCTTCTTGCCGCCGCGCAGCATCTCGCCGATGAACGGAAACGCGATGCCGCCGAAGTTCGAACCGCCGCCGGTGCAGCCGACGACGACGTCCGGGTAATCGCCGGCCATCTCGAGCTGCTTCATCGCTTCCTGGCCGATGATCGTCTGGTGCATCAGCACGTGATTCAGCACCGAGCCGAGCGAATATTTCGTGTCGTCCCGCTGCACCGCGCGCTCGACGGCCTCGGAGATCGCGATGCCGAGCGAGCCGGTCGAGTTCGGGTTCTGCGCGAGCACGGCGCGGCCGGCGTTGGTGATCTCGGACGGGCTGGCATGCACCGTCGCGCCGAAGGTCTCCATGAACGCGCGGCGATACGGCTTCTGCTGGTACGAGACCTTCACCATGAAGACCTCGACCTCGAGTCCGAAGAACGCGCCCGCGAGCGACAGCGACGAGCCCCATTGGCCGGCGCCGGTTTCGGTGGTGAGGCGCTTGACGCCCTCCACCTTGTTGTAAAACGCCTGTGCGATCGCGGTATTCGGCTTATGGCTGCCGGCGGGGCTCACGCCCTCGTACTTGTAGTAAATCTTGGCCGGCGTATCGAGCGCCTCCTCGAGACGGCGCGCGCGATAGAGCGGCGACGGCCGCCACTGCCGGTAGATGTTGCGAACCGGTTTCGGGATGTCGATGTAGCGCTCCTGCGAAACCTCTTGCAGGATGATTTCTTGCGGGAAGAGCGGCGCCAGATCGGCGGGGCCGACCGGCTGCATCGTGCCGGGATGGATCACCGGCGATGGCGGGTTCTTCAGGTCCGCCATGATGTTGTACCACTGCTTCGGCATCTCCTCTTCGCCGAGGAGGTATTTTACTTCGCCCGTCATGCTCACTCCCTGTGCTGGCTGCGGCGCAGCGCCCAATTTCCCCCGGTTGAGCCGCCGTTTAATGCATAACGGGGACAGGGTAAACTCCCGCCGTTCCGGCCCGCAAGCGAGGGCGCGCCGCAGCGTTCCCGCGATTTGGAGGCAATCGAAGATGGCCGATCCCAAGAGCCGCGACTCCAAGAGCAGCGGCATGGCCGAACTGGAAGGCCGGCTCGCCGGCGAGCGCTTCCACGCCGATTTCCGCGACCGCATGACGTATGGCGACTATCTGCAGCTCGACAAGATCCTGCACGCGCAGTCGCTCGTCACCGGCACGCACGACGAGATGCTGTTCATCACCATCCACCAGGCCAAGGAGCTGTGGATGAAGCTGATGATTCACGAGCTCGAGGCGGCGCTGCCGCTGATCCGCAAGGGCGAGCTCCGGCCCGCGTTCAAGATGTTCGCGCGCGTGAAGCGCATCTTCGACAACCTGCTCCAGTCCTGGGCGATCCTCAACACGATGACGCCGTCGGACTACATGCGCTTCCGCGACGGGCTCGGCAGCTCGTCCGGCTTCCAGTCGTTCCAGTACCGCTCGATCGAATTCCTGCTCGGCAACAAGAACCGCGCGACGATGAAGGTGCACGAGCACCGGCCCGACATCTATGCGCGGCTCACCACGCTCCTCCAGCGGCCGAGCATCTACGACGAGGCGCTCATCCTGATGAGCAAGCGCGGCTTCGCGATCGACAAGGAGTGCATCGAGCGCGACTGGAGCCAGTCGCGCGAGCCCAATGCGTCCGTCATCGCCGCCTGGCGGCGCGTCTACCAGGAGAACGAGACCCATTGGGACATCTACGAGCTCGCCGAGAGCCTGATGGACGTCGACGACCTGTTCCAGACCTGGCGCTTCCGCCATGCGAACACGGTGGAACGCGTGATCGGCAGCAAGCCCGGCACCGGAGGAACTTCGGGCGCCGGCTATCTGCGCAAGCAGATCGAGATTCGGCTGTTCCCGGAGCTGTGGGCGGTGCGGACCGATCTCTAGGCCGGCGCGCCCGCGCGCGTTCGGGCCGTTTCAAGCTGCCCGCCTGCCGCAAAATGCATAGCCGTTCCGCGGCGCGTCTCTGATAGGGTGCCGCACCGCACACCATTGCAACGCATGCGAGACCGATGACCAAAGCCAGCGAGTTCTTCAGCCGCACCTACGCCGACGCGCGCAGCCGTTTCACCGAAGCGGCCAAGGCGGCCGGCGTCACGCCGGCCCGCCACATGAATCCGAACGGCAAGGGGCCGAACGGCGAGGAGCTTTCGACCGACGTCGCGCGCTTCGGCCCGGCGGCGGCCGAAAATGTCGTCTTCGTTTCGAGCGGCACGCACGGCGTCGAGGGCTTCTGCGGCTCCGGCGCGCAGGTCGGCATGCTGCGCAACGGGCTCCAGAAGG